>CAYTDJ010000029.1:0-12750 GCA_964436265.1 uncultured Chloracidobacterium sp.
CTGCTCTTTCCTGTACTCAGCTTTGCAAGGTCGACGTTGAACAGACCACTTGTCGCCGAAAGCTCGATATTCCCATTTACGGGAACTGTACCTTTTTCAGCATTGCCCGCATTTGCTTTGATGTCTGCTTTTATCGTTCCGGATGTAGAACGGATGTCAGTCCCGTTTAGGGTAATATCCGCTCGACCAGTCGTGTTTCCTTCGAACGGGATCACACGTCCACCCTGAAGGGCGATGATCTTTGAAAGGTCGAGGTTTGAAAAATCGGCAGCTATGACAGACAGGTCTTTCGAGCTGTATGCGATGGAAGCATTACCGTTTACCGTGCCGTTCATGACCGACGCGGCCAATTCGTTCAGTTCCACGCGCTGTTCGTTAACGATTACCTTTGCGCTCGCGTTACCCAGCGGGATCGAGCCGATCGTTCCGCCTCCGATGCTCATATCGGCGCTCGCACGATAGCGACCGGAGGGCTCGACGACGAAAACGGGTTTCTTTATCTTTGCATCTCGGAGGGTTCCGCCCTCTTTTAGCGCCTCATTTTTGTTTATGGCTACATCGCCGGCGTCGATGTCGTCGGATGTACCGGAGACCGTGCCATCGCGAATCGTCAATCGCACGCCCGCAATGTTGAGGCTGCCGAGAACCGCTCCGCCTCCGTCAATCCTTGCGATACGGAGTCGGTCAGCGTAAACGAGGGTTTTCGCAGAGTCGTCATTGATATCGACGCTAGGCGCCGAGACGCCGTTGATCACCGTTCCGCCAGATGTCACGCGTTCGGCCTGTAAATTGTCGAGCTTAACTGATGTCCCACTCTGGCGATCCTTCAACGAAAAACGATCAGCACGCAAGTTAGCGGCGTTGTTGTCCTTCAGCGTTGCGTTTCTTGCTGTCAAACCATCAATGTCTACGTCGGTCTCGGCCTTTGTATCGCGAACCTTCAGATCTCGGCCCGTAATGCCGTCAAGCCTGTAATCAGGTGTTTTCATCGAGTCCGCCCGAGCGCTTGGACTTGTGATGCTTGTTACGCCGTTCTCTCGCGAGAACCGCACGTCACCGGCGTTTAGGTTAGAAAATTCAGTATCAGAGATGGAGAATTTCTGGGCTCGACCTGAACCGGAAGAAGCCGTGAATTGCTTGTCCTTATATTCGGCGACCGCATCGCGGAGAAACAAGCCGACGATCGAAAGCGATTTAGCCTTAGCGGCGACGGCCTGAAGTTCGCCGACCCAGCGAAAGTCCGATCCGGTACCGCGAACATTGCCGGCGAGCTTTGGAAAATCGACTCGGAAATCTTCGAATGTCAGCAACTCCGCAACGGCGTTACCATTCGCTTCGTAATTTGTATTAGTGCCCGCAACAGTGGCGGCGACATTGAACCCTTTGAGATAAACGCCTTCGGCGGTCAGCGCCTGCGAATCGATCTGCCCGTCTATTTTGTATGTCTCGCCTTCGCCCGTTACTTTTCCTTTGAAATTGCCGACGCCCCGAAGCGTCGCCCCGAGCGGAAAGATCGTCGAAGCCTGTGTGAGATCCAAAGTGGATTCGATATTCAGGTCGTATTTCGGAGAGGTCCAGTCGGTGATCCGTCCGCTGAGCAGTGATTCGCCGATCGGAGTTTCAATACGCAGTTCGGTTATTTCTGCCCCATTACCGTCCGCCAAGGCCGAAGCCTTTAGATTAACGTTTTCGACCTTGCTGTCCGCGTAGGCAAACGTTGAGCCAGTTGAGGTGAGATCGATCTTATACCGTTTTTGTTCGTCCGGTACTTCGTATTTTTCCGGCTCAAGGAAGAGTTGCAGGTTGTTCGCGCTACCAGAGACAGTTCGCGACAGGTCACCGAAATGAACGACGCTGTCCTGTAAAGAAAACTTTATTGAGTTGTACTTGAAGTTGAGATTAGAAGAGCGAGTGTCTTCGACAATATTGGCAAAGTTAGATCGTCCCGTTTCGTCAAACTTTACCCAAACTTCCGCGCCATATATCTCAGTTGAATCGACCTTAATGTCGCGAGTCGTCTGCCACGCAAAAAGATTCAAAATGGTAAGGCCGATCCGGCCTTCGCGAATGAAGAAGAGCTTCTCGCCTGTCTTGCGGTCGTTAAATGTCGCGTTCTTAAGCTGGAGTTCAAGCGGACTTGCCGTCACGCGAAATACATCGGCGGTGAAATCAATGCCCATGTAGTTCATCTTTTCGACGAACTGGTTCTTAATGTACGTATCGACTGTACCGGTTCGGTAAAGTATGACGGTGAGAAGAACTCCGAGCGCGATAAGGACCGCGATCAAACCCCCGGCGATCACCCCGTTGCGTAGAGAAAGCAGGCGTCGTTCGCGCTTTGCCTCTTCGGCGGGTTCGCTTGTTTGTTCAGTTTCGTTTTCTGCCATTTCCCGACAGTTTGCCAATGGCTAAAGCGTCACATAATCGGTGATCTCGAGCCCAAATGCCTCTACCGCGTTTACTTTTGGGGGATGGTTAGTAATGAGGCGAAGTTTCCTGACCCCGAGATCTTTTAGGATCTGGGCACCGATCCCGTGGTCATGAAGTTTTCCGTATCCAGTTTCGCGTTTTGCTGCCTGAAAATCAATGCCATTTTCCTGCATCAGTGCATATGTCCTTAACTGATTTACAAGATCCAGATTGTTCTCACGCTGCCGCAAGTAAAGAATTACTCCGCGGTTTTCATCAGAGATCTTTTGGAGAGAGGACCGCATCGCCTGAGATGCCTCGCCGAGCGTACAGCCGAATATTGCGAAGGTCACATTCTCGGTTTGGACGCGAACCAGCACAGGATCGGCTGCACTCGAAACGTCACCCATTACTAACGCAACGTGTGTCTCGCCGTTCATCTCATTCTCGTAAACGATCGATCGGAAGGTGCCGTATTCGGTAGGCAGGTTCGTCTCCAATACACGCTTGACGAGCATCTCTTTTTCGACGCGGTATCGTACGAGATCGGCGACCGAAATGATCTTCAGACCGTGCTTCTCAGCAAAAACACGGAGTTCCGGCAACCGCGCCATCGTGCCGTCGTCGTTCATTATCTCGCAGATCACGGCAGCCGGCGTCAGTCCGGCGATCCGAGCGATATCAACGCTTGCTTCGGTCTGCCCGACACGGACAAGTACGCCGCCGCGTTTCGCGCGAAGCGGAAACACATGGCCCGGACGAGCAAGATCCGAAGGCTTTGTTTTCGGATCCACCGCTTTCAGGATCGTCGTAGCGCGATCCGCTGCGGATATTCCTGTCGTTACGCCCTCACGAGCCTCGATCGAGATCGTGAACGCCGTCCCCATGCTCGATGTATTGTCACTGGTTTGAGGATGGAGGTTCAGCTCATCTGCACGCTCTTCGGTTATCGGCATGCATATTAGGCCGCGGCCGTGAACAGCCATGAAATTTATGATCTCGGGTGTAACTTTTTCAGCCGCGCACACGAGGTCTCCCTCGTTCTCGCGGTCCTCGTCATCGACAATTATGATCATCCGACCCTGGCGAATGTCTTCGACAGCCTCGTCGATAGTTGCAAGAGACATTAGTAAAGTTCCTAGACTTCTCGTGTAAACGCTTGCGTTTGATTGATTTTAGCCAAAAGAAAAGAGCATTGCCACTAATTAATAGGCCTAAGCGAAATAAACGGTTGCACAGCTGACTTTTGCTGTGGGGAAAACCGCGATAGATTTGTTTTATCTGATGAATCCATCCAAAGAATCCCGCAACCGAACGCTAAGCATATCGCTCCATGCCGTGTTTTTTCTTTCGGGTATCGCGACGGTACTTATCGGACAGGTCCTGCCTGCACTTACACAACGATTTTCTCTGAGCGATCTGCAATCTGGGTATCTCTTCCCCGCGCAGTTCGCGGGTTCGCTGACCGGAACATTTCTTACAAATTGGTTCGGCAGGTCCGGCAGACTCGTCTATGCATCCGCCATCGGAGCTTTGCTGATGGGTGCCGGCATATTGATGATGAATTTTGCGACGTTCCCTGCCGTTCTGCTCGGATTTGCGGTCAATGGAGTAGGTATCGGATTGACGCTTCCTTCGATAAATGTCCTGATCCTCGAACGCAATCCGGCACGTTCTGCGTCGGCCCTGAGTTTCCTGAATTTCTTTTGGGGTCTCGGGGCTATCGTCTCAAAACCATTTGTAGATACGACCGCTAATGGAACAAGCCTTACCGTGACCACTATGATACTTGCAGTACCGCTTTTGACCGGTGCTATCGCGATCTTCTTGTCTCCTTCGTCCGGTGAGGCGAAGGTCGAAAAACCGTCTGATGAAAACGAAAGCCTTACGCCGATCTGGTCCACACCGATCGCCTGGGCCATAGCTGCCTTTAACTTTATACACGTCGGGTTCGAGAGCGGGATCGGAGGTTGGTTGACTACTTACACGACACGGGTGGAGGGAACTTCGACGCTCCATATTCTCTCTCCGACCCTTATTTATTTTTCGCTCTTCGTGATCGGACGCGGCGTGGCACCTGTCTTTTTCCGTTATCTTGACGAAAACAAGATGCTACTGATCAGCCTGCTCACAATACTTGCGGGTTTGGCAGTAACGCTGTCGGCGGCAGGGATCGTCCAACTTGGTGTCGGTGCGGCAATATGCGGATTTGGAACCTCGTCGATCTTCCCTACAAACGTCGCACGGTTTTCAAAGACCTTCGGCCCGGGTGCGATGCGGAGAGCGACGCCGCTCTTCATATGCGGGACGCTTGGGGCGACGGTCGTCACGTGGTTGATCGGATTTCTCTCGGAACAGACGGGAAGCCTTCGTTCGGGAATGTTCGTGTTGGCTTTTAGTATTGCAATACTGATCGCTCTGCAGATCGTGTTAGCATTTCGGATGCCGGCTGCGTCAACCCGGTCATAGCTCGAGGCCCTTAAGGTACTCCCGAAATTCGGTACCCAGGTCTTCTCGCTTCAATGCGTACTCGACTGTCGCGATCAAAAATCCAAGCTTGTCCCCAGCGTCGTGTCGAACGCCTTCGAGTTTTACTGCGTAGAACGGCCGGTCCTTGAGCAATAATCTCATCGCGTCCGTTATCTGTATCTCACCACCAGCACCAGGTGTCGTGCGTTCGATCGCATCAAAAATATCCGGCGTGAATATATACCTGCCGATGATCGCGAGATCCGAAGGTGCATCGGCAAACGCAGGCTTTTCGACCATGTCCTTGATCTTGAAAACGCCCGGCTCGACCTCGTCAGCATCGATAACGCCGAATCTAGAGATCGCTTCGCCGGCAACCTGCATGGTCGCAATAACCGGAGCCTGATATTTTTCAAACACCTCGATCATTTGCTTTAACGCCGGCTTTTCGGCATCGACCACATCATCTGCCAGCAAAGCGGCAAATGGTTCGTCGCCAACGAAGTCTTTTGCCTGATAGATCGCGTGGCCAAGTCCGAGCGCCTGTTTTTGCCGTGTGTAGCTAATGCGGGCGATGTCCGATATAGCACGTACCTGCTCGAACATCTTGTCTTTGCCTTTTTCTTTGAGCGTCTGTTCGAGTTCAAACGAGATATCGAAATGATTCTCGATCGAGCTTTTTTCTCGTCCCGTAATGATCAAAAGGGATTCACATCCGGACGCAACCGCTTCTTCAACCGAATATTGGATCAGCGGCTTGTCGACGAGTGGGAGCATTTCTTTCGGTGATGCTTTTGTTGCGGGAAGAAATCGCGTACCGAGGCCGGCGGCTGGGAAAATGGCTTTGCGAACTGTTTGATTCATAAAAAGACTGCTAAATTTATTATTCGCCGTCAGGCACAAACCTTGAATTTTAGGTCATATCTGGGCCTAAAACAAACAAAGACGGCAGGTTCCGAATTATGCTCGACCTAAACTATGTACGTGACAATCTGGACGCCGTAAAGACGGCATTGGCCAATCGCAATTTTCCTCTCGAGACACTCGACCGATTCGCAGAACTCGATGTCGAGCGGCGTTCTGTCATAAGCGAATCCGACTCGATAAACCAGGCTCGAAACGCCGCAAGCAAAGAGATCGGCGACCTGATGAAGGCCGGCAAGAAAGTCGAAGCCGAAGCCAGGAAGGCGGAAGTTGCTGGGCTGAAGGACAAACAGGCCGAATTAGACAAACGTCGCGACGAAGCAGAGTCGGCGATGCGAGAGATCCTGACCAACCTTCCAAACGTTCCGGCTGACGATGTCCCGGTAGGCAAAGATGAATCCGAAAACGTAGAAATAAGGAAATGGGGCGAACCGCGGGTGTTTGATTTCGAACCAAAGGATCACGTCGATCTAGCCGAGGCACTGGGAATTCTCGATACAGAACGGGCCGCAAAGATCGCGGGCGCTCGATTTGCGATTCTCAATGGTGCAGGTGCCCGGTTGGAACGCGCGTTGGTCAATTTTATGCTTGACGTTCATACGACGCAGCATGGATATACCGAAACGCTCCCGCCGTTCATGGTCAATCGAACATCACTTTTTGGTACCGGCCAGCTCCCCAAATTTGCCGACGATCTTTTCCACGTAAGGGACGAACGCGAATTCGCTTTGATACCAACGGCCGAAGTGCCTGTGACCAACTATTTCGCCGGAGAGATCCTTGACGCAAGCGACCTTCCGAAATACTACACGGCATATACGCCGTGTTTTCGGAGTGAAGCCGGAAGTTACGGACGCGATACGCGAGGTTTGATACGTCAGCATCAGTTCGAAAAGGTGGAACTCATAAAGCTAACAACACCCAACGAATCGGAACGTGAGCACGAAAGACTTACGGCAGACGCCGAGAAGATCCTGAAATTGCTCGGTCTACCGTATCGAATCGTCGTCCTGTCAACGGGGGACATGGGATTCAGTGCGAAAAAGACTTACGACATCGAGGTTTGGCTGCCTAGCCAGAAGACCTACCGAGAGATCTCCAGCTGTTCGAATTGCGGAGATTTTCAATCACGACGTATGAATCTGCGCTTTCGTAAAGTGGGCGGAGCAAGGCCGGAATTCGTTCACACCTTGAACGGAAGCGGCCTTGCCGTCGGTCGAACCTGGGTCGCAATTATAGAAAACTACCAAAATGAAGACGGGACGATCGAAATTCCCGAGATACTGCATCCGTATATGAATGGGCTTACTAAGATAGCTTGACCACGTAGGTACATGTAATTACGATGTAATTATGAAAGCTCAGATAATCCAGATAGGAAATTCACAAGGCATCAGGATACCCAAAGCCGTTCTCGAAGAAACCAATATCTCGGGCGAGGTCGAGCTCGAGATCACGTCTGATGGCATTCTAATCAAAAATATAAAAAAACCCAGAGGCGACTGGGATGCAATATTCAAATCGCTCTCGGAGATTGATGACGACCTTTCGGTGCGTGAAACTTCAACTGATTTCGCTAAAAAGGAGTGGCAATGGTAAACCGCTTCGATGTTTTTCTCATAAACCTGGACGAAATACCGTCGAACGACCCTAAAAACACAAGGCCGGCCGTAATTATTTCTCCTGACGAACTGAATCGAAACGTAAACACAGTTTTGGTCGCACCGCTGTCGTCCACGAGAGCACAATACCCGACCCGAATTCCCATTAATTTTCTGAATGAGACCCGATACGTAATACTCGACCAGATACAGACTTTCGATGACACGCGACTAGTAAAGAAGATCGGTGAGATCGACGATCAGGCTCGGTCGACGGTTGTTGAAAGACTGTTGGAATTGTTTTCCTGATCTTGCGCCGGCGCGCATGGCGCAGGTGGCGCAGGTCACGCTCCCTTGCGTTTAGCTTGATCCCAAAGCGAATCCATTTCCTCAAGATCCGATTCTTCCAGTGTCTTTCCGTTCTTCTTTAACTGTTCTTCGATATATTTGAACCGGCTGCGAAACTTACGGTTTGTTTTCTTGAGGGCGGTTTCCGGTTCCACGTCCAATCGGCGGGCAAGATTTACAACGACAAAAAGAAGGTCGCCAAGTTCTTCGCTTATTTCACCCGCATCGCGTGTCTCCATTGCTTGCCGGAGTTCGCCAACCTCTTCGTAAAGCTTGTCAAAAATGCGGTCAGTGTCCTGCCAATCAAAGCCTACTTTGGCCGCGTGCTTTGTAAGCTTTAATCCTTCGAGGAGGGCGGGAAAATGTACGGGTACCTCATCCAGTATCGATTCTTTGAACTTCTCTTCCTTTCCCGAAGCCTTTCGTTCGTTGGCCTTTAAGTTGTCCCAATTGTCGAGGACGTCCTCCGCTCGTTCGAGCTTTTCGTCCCCAAACACATGCGGATGGCGGAGGATCAATTTTCTCGAGATGCCTTCGGCAACATCGTCGATCGTGAACTCGCCGCGTTCGGCCCCGATGGTCGCGTGGAAAACGACCTGCAGCAATAGGTCGCCAAGCTCTTCCTTGAGATTCGTCACGTCTCCGGTCGCGTCGGCCTCGTGAATGGCGTCAAAAGTCTCGTAGGCTTCTTCGAGCAAGTACTGGGAAAGCGAGGCATATGTTTGCTCGCGGTCCCACGGGCAGCCGCCCGGTGCACGCAAACGGGCCATTACGGCGACAAGATCGTCAAATTTCTCGGACATGAGGTTATTTAAGGACAGTAGGGCCGGAATGTCTAGGAAGCGCTATTCATCAAAATCGGCTAAATGATAGAATCAAGAAATAGGCAAAAATATGATCGGACGAGACGAGAACCAGGAAGAAGTAATGTTAAAGGTCGTTGACAAACGAAAGTTCAACCCGGACGGCTCATTAAAGGAAGGCGTTGTGATCGAGCCCGAGCCGAAGAAGCCGGAACCGGAGAGGCCTGCGGCCAAAACGGCGGCACCTGTAGCCGCGAATGAAATTCACGACGCTGCGGACGAGGTCGACTACGCTCCTGATCTTTCCGAGGACGCCGTGGACGGAAGCGACATTCCCGGTGCCGACGACCCCGCGAGTTTCGTGAACTTTCTTTCGACATTGGCAACGAATGCCGCCGCGTCCCTCGGCGCAGTGCCGCATCCGGCAACGGGCCAGCGAACGCTCGATTTGGATTCCGGCAAGTTTTGGATCGACGTTCTCGCGATGCTCCGCGATAAGACCAAGGGGAACCTTCACGAGAAAGAGGCACGGCTTCTCGACGGCCTTCTGGCTGACCTTCGAATGCAATACGTGACGATGGTCCGGGCTACGGAAGAGAAACTCAAGGCCCAGGCCGCGAAGAAATTCTCTGGCTCGGATATCTTAGGCAAGAAGTAATGCCTGAAAGTCTTCAACTTGTGTTGCTTGGCCTTGCTGCGATTGTCGGTGGAACCTTTGTTTTGGTTCGTCGCCGGCGTCTTGCCAAGGCCAGTGCTAAAAATATGACCCGATGGCCTCGGTGGTCGAATCGTTTCAATTATTCAGAAGATTATTTCCTAATGTTAAATACGGCAGGCGGAGTATTTATTATACTTGTTGGAATCATTTCGCTTATCGCCGCTCCGTTCAAGAATTCCGACCAGCAGATGCCCGCTCCTCTCGAATGTCTGATGATGGCAATAGTCGGATTTATTTTCGTTGGCGGATTGTTGCTGATCATTTACGTCAATTTCAGATTTCGGAAGGCGAAATAGTCGTAGATTTTTATGAAGTTAACCTTCTTGGGAACGGGAACTTCAACAGGCGTACCGTCAATCGCGTGCGACTGCGAGACGTGCATTTCCGAGGATCCGCGGGACAAACGACTGCGGGTTTCGGTTCTGGTCGAGCATGCAGGTAAAACGATCCTTGTCGATACATCGAGCGATTTTCGACAGCAGGCGTTGCGTGCAAATATCCGACAGCTCGACGCCGTACTGATCACACACTGCCACGTTGACCACGTCTTCGGACTTGATGACATTAGACCGCTCAATTTTCGATATGGAGCGATGCCGATCTTTGCCAACGAGATCGCGTGGATCGACCTTAAAAGGATCTTTCAATACATCTTTCAACCGACTCATTTCGGCGGCGGGCTGCCTCAACTTATTGCGCACACCGTGGTGCACAATTCGCCGTTTTGCATTGGCGAGATCGAAGTAACACCTCTCGAGGTCATCCACGGTAAACTTCCGGTGGTCGCGTACCGCTTCAACGACTTCGCCTACGCTACAGATCTGAAAACGATACCGCCCGATTCGATGGACGGCCTTCGCGATCTTGATGTTTTGGTGCTCGATTGCGTTCGCCTCAAACCGCATTCGACGCACCTTAACCTCGACGAGGCCCTCGAGATAATAGACGCCCTCAAACCAAAACGTGCGTATCTGACACATCTTAACCACGACATTCTGCACGAACGCGATTCGAGACTTTTGCCAGATAACGTTCAGTTCGCTTGGGACGATCTGGTAATAGAAAGCCAATGATATTTCGCCCCGCTACGATCGATGACTTGCGAGCTATCGTCAGAATGCTTGCCGATGATTTCCTCGGTTCGCAGCGAGAGAGATTTGAAGATCCGCTTCCCGAAAGTTATCTGCGGGCTTTCCGAGAGATCGAAGCCGATACGAATAACGAGTTGGTAGTTGCGGAAGTTGACGGCGAGGTTATCGGCACGCTTCAACTAACGTACACGCCGTCGATAAGTTTTCAGGGCAGCAAACGGTGTACGGTCGAATCCGTTCGTGTTGATGAAAAGTTTCGTGGTCAAGGCATTGGCCGCGAGATGATGCTCTGGGCGATCGGAAGGGCAAGAGTTAAGGGATGCGTCTCGATGCAGCTGACGACGAATAATGACCGCATCGACGCTCACCGATTTTACGAGAGTCTAGGATTTTCACGATCGCACGTTGGTATGAAGTTGAAGCTGTGATTTTCCACCTGTGTAAAAGAAAGGAGATCTCGATAGTACAAGGAGTTCCGTCTGATCGGACGGGTGAGTTTAGCGAGAATTTCCACACGATTTTCCACGCAATTTCCACATCTCGAGCGAACCGCATGACCACAAGATATTGTGTTATCAAAGGTTACGGGCCTGTTACAAAACATTTCACGCAAAACCTCACATACCGCGCGCTAAATGATGAAAGTAGGTGGGTTAGCATTTTGTTTTAAAACCACTAGATTTAGTGTTGACAAACTATTGCTGACACAATATAGTCTATATCCACTGCAGGAGAAAGCCCTTTATTTTTGCGCTGAGGACCCGCCTGCATCCCGAAAAAAGACCGAGTATTACCGAAGACACGTGCTCGCTTGAATAGCGGAGGCGGTCGGGGAGCCTTTCTCTCTTGATTTTCGAAAAAGGCATGATCGGTCGACGTTAAATTTCTTTGAGGAGACGACCTGCCCACGATCAGTATGGACAACGGACTAACTGCCGCCGCCCGACAAACCGAAGAAACGCAGACCACGATGCGCGTCACAAAGCGCAACGGTAATCACGAACCGGTCGATATCAACAAGATCGTTCGAGCGATCTCCCGCTGCACGCCGAATCTTCCGAACGTCGATGTGATGCGTATCGCGACGAAGACGATCAGCGGATTGTACGACGGTGCGACGACAAAAGAGCTCGATAAGCTTTCCATACAAACGGCGGCAAGCCTTATCTTTGAAGAGCCTGAGTATTCGAAACTCGGGGCGCGCCTCCTTAATCAGTACATCGAAAAAGAGGTCCGCAATCAGGAGATACATTCATTCTCTCAATCGATCGCATTTGGTGTACGCGAAGGCCTGATAGGCGAGCGCGTTGCCAAGTTCGTTTCGGAAAACAGCCGCAAGCTGAACGACGCTATAGACCAGACCCGCAACGATCTATTCGAATTTTTTGGAATCCGCACAGTATACGATCGTTATCTGCTAAAAAATCCGGTGACCCGCGAGGTCATCGAAAGCCCTCAGTTCTTCTGGATGCGCGTCGCTTGCGGCCTTTCCGAAACGCCGGCCGAGGCCGTCGAACTTTACAATCTTTTTTCGTCGCTTGAATACGTTCCTTCGACACCGACCTTGTTCAACTCGGGCACGAAACACGAACAGCTATCGTCATGCTTCCTGCTTGATTCGCCGCAGGACAGCCTTGAGAGCATCTACAAAAAGTATTCCGACGTGGCGATGCTTTCGAAATTCTCCGGCGGTATTGGCATTGCTTATCATCGCGTCCGCTCACGGGGTTCGCTCATTCGCGGGACGAACGGACATTCGAACGGCATTGTGCCGTGGCTGAAGACCCTAGATTCGTCTGTCGCTGCGGTTAACCAAGGCGGCAAACGAAAAGGTGCTGCATGCGTATATCTCGAAACGTGGCACGCCGACATCGAAGACTTCCTGGAGCTTCGCGACAACACCGGCGATGATGCTCGACGCACTCACAACCTGAACATCGCGAATTGGATCCCTGACATATTTATGCGTCGTGTCCAGGAAGACGGAATGTGGTCGTTGTTCGATCCGGCGAGGGTGCCGCATTTCCCCGACATCTACGGCGAAGAGTTTGAACGAGAGTATCTGGCGGCAGAGGCAGAAGGCAAATTCGTCAAACAGGTGAAGGCTCGTGACCTTTATGCACGGATGATGCGGACGCTTGCACAGACCGGAAACGGCTGGATGACGTTCAAGGATGCCTGCAACACAAAATCGAACCAGACAGGACGCCCGGAAAACGTGGTTCATCTTTCCAATCTCTGCACGGAGATAGTCGAGGTTACATCCGACAATGAAACGGCGGTTTGCAATCTTGGTTCGATCAACGTCGCCCGTTACGTCAAAGACGGGGCGGTCGATTACGATAAGATCCGAAAGAACGTAAAACTCGCCGTCCGCCAGCTCGATA
>CAYTDJ010000030.1:0-12637 GCA_964436265.1 uncultured Chloracidobacterium sp.
GTTGGATCTCTGCCCATAGTCCTTTTGACGGGATTCTTTACTGGTGCGGTGTTGGTATTGCAGACGTATTTAACACTTCAGGCCTATAGCATTCAAAGTTCGACGGGCCAACTCGTCGCAACATCGCTTGTCCGTGAACTGGGCCCAGTATTGACCGCGCTAATGGTCTCGGGGAGGATCGGCTCAGCAATAGCGGCCGAACTTGGCTCAATGGTGGTTTCCCAACAGATCGATGCGATGAGGGCCTTTGGAACCGATCCAAATAGAAAATTGGTCGCTCCAAGATTGATCGCTCTGATATTGATGTTGCCGCTATTGACTGTAGCTGCCGACATCTTTGGACTGGTAGGCGGTGCGATCGTTGCAGATATCATTTACAACCAGGACGTAAACGCGTTTGTTAACTCGGCCCGTGAGGGCATTCAAGTCAAAGACATAATTGGCGGTGTAGTTAAGCCTGTTTTCTTCGGCCTCGTTGTCGGAAGTGTGGCATGCCATAAAGGCCTAAGCACAACGGGCGGTACGGTCGGTGTCGGTAAATCGACCACGGATTCGGTGGTGATCGCTTCTATCTGGGTGATCATCTTCGACTTCTTCCTTTCCAAGGCTTTACAGTACTTGCTGGATATAGGAAAGATGTGACTATCTATCAGATGGCGAAACTTGAGGACACACTAAAAATATCCGACGAAGAAGGTTTTGTCACCGAGTTCGATGCTGCAATGGACGATCCATATCGTGTCAAGCCGGTCATCGAATTTCGTGATGTTCGCCTGGCTTTTGACGATAAGGTGATCCTCGACGGAGTTAGTTTTACCGTTCGGCGGGGAGAGACAAAATGCATACTAGGGCGTAGCGGTGGGGGGAAGTCCACAACGATACGCCTGATCCTCGGTCTTTTGAAACCCGATTCCGGCCAGATCCTTATAGACGGGGAGGACATTACAGGATTCAGTGAAGAAGAAATGATGCCGGTCAGACAAAAGATTGGCATGGTCTTTCAGGAAGGAGCATTATTCGATTCGCTTTCGGTTTATGAAAATGTTGCTTATCGGCTTCGCGAACAGAATGTCGAGGAGGAAGAGATCGAACACGAGGTTCGTCGAATGCTAAGATTCGTGGACCTTGAAGACGCGATAGACAAAATGCCAAATGAACTATCAGGCGGTATGCGACGCCGTGTTGGCATTGCCAGGGCATTGGTCGGCGATCCTGAGATCGTCCTCTACGACGAACCAACGGCAGGACTCGATCCTCCCACCGCGAGGACGATATGCGAACTGGCTATCAAATTACGCGACCTGCAAGACGTTTCATCTATATTCGTAACTCATGAAATGAACAACATTGGTTACCTTTCATCCGAGTATGCGATCGTAACAGAAACCGGTGAGGTCATTCTTGAAAAAGAAGGCGAAAAGCTTTGTTTGATAAATACGGAAGTGATAATGTTGCGTGATGGAAAAATAGCGTTTAGCGGGACCGACGAGAAACTCAGATCCAATTCGGATCCATATATTCAGAATTTCGTTTACGGAAAATAGAAAAGATCAGCGAATGGTACAAACGAAACCTACATTAACCTTCAGCCAGCTTCGCGTTGGTATCTTCGTTTTGGTTGGCTTAGCTGTGCTCGCATTCCTTATCCTGAATTCGACGGGCGATTTTAATCCATTTGAAAAGAAGTTAAGGTTGAAGGCTCGATTCGCTGCGGCTGATGGTCTTCGTGAAGGCGCGGAAGTTCAGATCGCCGGTGTCCGTATTGGAAAAGTCGAAACGGTCTCTTTGTTGCCGCCGGATTCTCCGGAGGATGCGAAGATAGAGGCTGTAATGGCGGTCGACGGCGAATTGAATGACAGACCAATAACTGAACGGATCAGATCCGACTCGACCGCACAACTCATTGCGATCTCTGTCCTTGCAAACGACAAGATAATCAACATTACCCCGGGGACATCGAAAGGCGATCCTGTAGAAGAAGGGCACGTTTTGGATTCAACCCAGGCTATATCTGTCAATCAGCTCACCAAGACCGGAAACGATCTGCTTCAGCAGATAAACAAACTAGCTATCCCGGCGAATGAGATACTAAATAAAGCGAATCAGGGCGAGGGGACACTTGGAAGTATTGTCAATGATGAGTCTCTTTACCGGAATCTAGATGCTGCAGTTGCCGAAACCAAATTGACCGTCGTAAAACTGCAAACGACAATCGATAAGATAAACAAGGGCGACGGAACAGCCGGCAAGTTGATCAACGACCCGAAGCTTTATGAAAGTCTGAACAACACGGTCTCTCAGCTCGAAGCGATCTCGAACGACATCAAAGCCGGTAAAGGCACGGCTGGTAAATTTGTGACCGACGACGCTTTATACAATGAAACACGAGCCGCGATCATCGATCTGCGTGCTTCGGCAGCTAAATTCAATGGCGTCATCGACGATCTAAAGTCGATAACTACCGATCTCGCCGGTGGAACCGGTAGTGCTGGAAAGTTTCTTAAAGATGAGAAACTCTACGAGAATGCCCGGGATACGCTGGCAAAGTTCAATTCTACTGCTGATAAGTTAGATCTGATCCTGGGCGATGCGCGAGCCGGTAAAGGTACGATCGGCCGACTTGTTACTGACGAAACGCTGTATAATAACATCAATCAAACCGCGTCTAACGTTAATCAATTCTCAAGCGAAACCACAAAGCTCATTTACGACTTCCGACAAAATCCAAAGAAATTTCTCCGTATCAAGGTCAGTCTTTTTTGACTGGCCCAGCTATTGACCTGCCAACCTCGAATGTATATTATGCATCTATACAGCGTCTATGCACTGTATGTGCATAGACCGTAATCTATGCATAAATCTGAGAGACAAGTTTCGATCCTTAGCATTATCAATTCGGCCCGTATATCTAGGCAGGAAGAACTGGTGCGCCTTTTGCGCCGAAATGGTTTCGATGTAACACAGGCCAGTGTCTCGCGAGACTTGGACGAGCTAGGCATCGTAAAAGTCGATGGGATATACAGTCAGCCTGGTCGGCGGATCGGAACATTTGATCTAGGCCTAATTTCCGTGTCGACGTCGGGTAATAACCTGGTTGTCGCCAAATGTCATTCCGGACTCGCGTCTGCGACTGCAGTTCGAATTGACGCTGCGAAGATCGAAGAGATCGTCGGGACGATCGCAGGAGATGACACGATCTTCATTGCGGTAAAGGACGAACACGGGCAAAGGACGGTGATCAAAAAGATCTGGGAATTATTCGAGGGGGCGGAAGTATGAAGATTCACATCGACAAAATAGGTTCAGCGACAAAGCCAATAGATCCGGGAAGATTGGTTGAGGTTGCCAAAGACCGCCAGGCATGCAGTGTTGGCGACGTGATAGTGGTCCGGGCGCTTTCAGAAAGTGTCACCTACGGACAACTTGAGCTGCCAACCGGCCGTCTTGCGAAAATAAACACAGGCGATGTGCTGCTTGGTGTCCTTGGAAAGCGACGTGCATTGAAAGGATTTGTCGGAGACGTGCCCGAGACCGTGGCGGCCGGCGACAAGCTACATCTGCTCAATATGGGTGGAGTGATCGGCGAATGCAAAGGCCACCATTCTTCATTGTCAGATGCCATTCTGGTAGAGGTCATCGGTTTGGCGTCCGATGCCCTTGGACTCAGTATCAATATCGGCGACGGCGCCCTTGGTCCTGCAGAATTGTTGCGTCCTTCGGCTCCGATCGTCGTTGTCGCTGGTTCGTGCATGAATTCTGGAAAAACTGTCGCCGCTGTAGAGATCATCAAACAGGCCTCAAATGCGGGACTTCGAGTCGTCGCAGCGAAACTCTCAGGGATCGCTTGCCTTAGAGACACGCTGAACATGGAAGACCACGGAGCCATTGCAACAGCCAGCTTCTTGGACTACGGACTGCCTTCGACAGTAGATTGTGGCGATCTGGCCCCTATGGCGAAAGCAATATTGAACCATCTGAACAAGTGCGGGCCAGACCTGATCGTGATCGAACTCGGAGATGGGATCGTTGGTGGCTATTCGGTGGACACGATCCTCAAGGATAAGGAATTCAGATCCGCAATATCATCATTCGTATTTTGCGCGTCTGATTATGTGGGGGTTATAGGAGGGATATCGGTTTTGAAGGATATTGGCATACGCATCGACGTAATAGCAGGATCGGTCACAGATTCAAAAATGGGAGAGGACTTTGTCCGGCAAAATTACGGTATTGAAGCAGGCAACGCGCGACGCGACGGTGAGAGGCTGTTTCAGATCGTTCAAGCTTCAATGGCGTCAAAGGCGGTGTTTGCATGAGTAAGATCCGGATCGCGATATTCGGCGGATCGGGTTACGGAGGCAGCGAACTGCTTCGAATTCTACTATTCCACCCTAATGCAGAGATCGTACTTGTCACGGCCAACGAACATGCGGGAAAACCGGTATCTTCCGTTCACCGTAATCTCAATTCCCTCACCGAACTAATGTTTGAAAAGGCTCCGGAAGATCTCGGATCATTGAGTTATGTAGATGTTGTTTTCTTCGGGTTGCCGCATGGACAGGCTATAGACTTGATCCCTAATCTTCCTCCAGCGGTAAAGGCGATCGATCTCTCAGGTGATTTCAGAATAGATGACGCTGCGACCTTCGAAGCGTTCTATAAGATCAAACATGCTGGTGAGGTCCAGTCGAAATTTGTTTATGGTTTGACGGAAACAAATCGAGACGCGATCAGTTCCGCACAATTCATAGCTAATCCCGGCTGTTTTGCCACGGCGACCACGCTAGCCTTAGCGCCTTTGGTAAAAAGCGGACTCTTGACCGGTAAGGTGATAGTTGACGCAAAGACAGGTTCATCGGGTTCAGGTGCAAAACCGGCTGCAAACACTCACCATCCGCAGCGGATGAACTCGTTCTACGCTTATAAGCCGTTCAAGCACCAACATGTCCCGGAGATCGTACAGCATCTCAAGGCACTTGGCGATTTTGATAACCAACTCGTCTTTATGACGCACAGCTTGCCTGTTTCCCGGGGTATCTTTGCCTCGTGCTACGTTGAGACATCTGCAGAACTAACGAATGAAGATGCATTAGATCTGTATCGAAATTTCTATTCCGGATCGTATTTTGTCAGGTTTACGGATGGTTCACCCGACATCAACTGGGTCAAGAACACAAATTTTTGCGATATTTTCGTACATACGAATGGCGAGAATATCGTAGTTTTCTCCGCCATTGATAACCTGGTAAAAGGTGCCGCTGGCCAGGCGGTTCAGAACATGAATTTGATGTTCGGGCTCGATGAACGGACCGGACTGATCTTTCCGGGAGGTAATCCATGAATTTTGCAGAGGCTGTCGATACGTTTGAAGCGATCAGATCGATAGAAGATAAGTTTCAGGTCTCAACCTACAAGAAAATGGACATCGCGGTCGAACGCGGGAACGGTTCGTGGGTGTACTCCAGCAGCGGTGCAAAATATCTTGATCTATATGGCGGACATGCGGTCTGTGCCACGGGCCACTCGCATCCGCACGTCGTTGCGGCGATAAAAGAACAAGCCGAAAAGGTCATTTTTTACTCAAATCTCGTTTATTCCGATATTCGAGGCAGGGCTGCTGAGAAGGTTGCGTCACTGGCACCCGCCTCCCTGTCTAAGGTGTTCTTTTGTAATTCAGGAACCGAGGCAAACGAAAATGCCATGCGAATGGCGCGAATGGTGACAGGGAGGCAAAAGATCATTTCATTTTCTGGCGGATTTCACGGCAGAACGGCTGATTCGATCTCTGCCACTTTTCTTGGCAAGTATCGAAAACTTGGGGAGCCCAATGTTCCCTTTCATGTTGAAGCTGAATTTGGCGATATCGACTCTCTTTTATCGGTGATCGATATGGAAACTGCCGGAGTGATACTAGAGCCGATCCAATCAATGGCCGGTGTCCGCGAAGCTGAACCATCGTATTTTCAACGGTTACGTGAACTTTGCGATCAAAATGGAACTTTGCTGATATTTGACGAGGTGCAAACGGGTGTCGGAAGAACTGGTAATTGGTTCTTTGCGGGGAGCGAATTTGCCGCAGGCGTTGTGCCCGACATCGTTACCCTCGCCAAATCACTCGGCAGCGGCATTCCTGTCGGGGCGTGTTTGGTCAATAAAACCGTATCTTCTTCAATAAAAGAGAATGACCTTGGAACTACGTTTGGCGGCGGAATGATCGCAATGGCCGCAGTGCTCGCGACTTTAGAGGCGATCGAGAAGGACGGTATGCTTGGTAATGCGAAAGCTATTGAACAAAAGCTGAAAGCGGCAGATCTGAGGGATGTCCGATCGATTCGCGGTAAGGGATGTTTGTTGGGCGTCGAATTTACCGGTAAAGCCGGCGATACTTTCAACCGGCTTCTTGCTGCAGGGATCATTACAGGAACTTCAAGTGACCCGCACGTACTCAGACTTTTGCCGCCTCTTAATACGTCACTCGATGATATCGATGTTCTCATCAAGGAGTTGTCATGACCAACCGGGCTTTTGATCCGAGCAGCAGAGTTCAGGACTTTCTCGTCTTTGGCGAATACGGAGATGTCAATCCATCGATTACCGATTCATCGACGTTCACGTTCCTTACACCAGAGACGATGGAGGAGTTGTTCGAACACGAGATCGAGGGCTGCTTTCTATATTCGCGCCATTGGAACCCCACGAACAAACATCTTGCCCAAGCTCTCGCGCGAATGGAGGACAGCGAATCCGCACAAGTTTGCGCATCTGGGATGTCGGCCATAAGTTCCGCCATACTGCAGATCTGCGATGCTGGTGATGAGATCGTTGCGGCGCACACTATATACGGCGGCACCTACGCGCTGTTCAAGAATCTTTTTCCTCGACTCGGGATCACAACGAAATTCGTAGATATCCAAGATCTCGAAGAAGTCGCTGCTGCCATCGGCAAACGAACCAAAGTGATCTATTGCGAGACCATGAGCAATCCACTGCTGGAGATCGCAGATCTGCCTCGACTCTCACAGATCGCAAAAAGTAAAGGCATTAGATTGGTTGTGGACAACACATTTAGTCCGATGATGGTTTCTCCGATTCGACTCGGCGCGGATGTTGCTGTCCACAGTATGACCAAGTTCATTAACGGTACGAGCGACTGTGTGGCAGGGTGCATCTGTGCGAGCGACGAGTTTATCCATTCGTTAACGGATATTAACTCAGGCACATCGATGTTACTGGGCGGCGTACTCGACAGCATGCGCGCTGCCAGCATTCTAAAGAACCTGCATTCCCTGCATTTACGCATGCGGCAACACAGCGCGAATGCACAGTACCTCGCTGAACAGTTTCAAACTCTCGGGTTAACGGTTCACTATCCCGGGCTTTCTAGTCATCATCAGCATGGGTTGTTAACCGAGATAATGAATCCAGGATATGGGTTCGGCGGAATGCTTGCTCTCGATGTCGGAAATACGAAGACCGCAAACGAATTGATGCGTCTGATGCAGCAAGAAAAGGTCGGTTACTTAGCTGTAAGCCTTGGCTATTTCAAGACACTCTTTAGCATGCCCGGTCATAGTACGTCTTCAGAGATACCATTGGAGGAAAGAACGGAGATGGGCCTTAGTGAGGGCCTTGTTCGGTTTTCTGTAGGATTGGACAACGACATTGCACACACTTATGAACGGATCGAGCGATGCCTTAGAACTTTGGAGATAGTTAAGTAATGCCTAGGGGTTTCCTGAAAACTTCTGATTTCAACCGAAAGGAGCTTGAGAGCCTTATCGAATCGGCTATAGCGTTAAAGACCGGAAGCCTTGCGGTGCGTCCATTGGAAGGAAAATCGGTCGCATTGGTGTTCTTCAATCCAAGTCTACGCACGAGAGCATCGATGCAAGTCGGTATTTTCGAACTCGGAGGTAATCCCGTGATCCTTGAACCCGGCGGCACTTCTTGGACTCTCGAACATCGCGAAGGTGTCGTGATGGACGGCGGGAAAACAGAACACCTTAAAGAATTTGTTCGAGTGCTTGAGCGATATGTGTGCGCCATAGGGGTAAGAACGTTTGCCGACCTACAGGATTGGGAGGCGGAACGCACCGATCCGATCCTGCGTTCTTTTGCGAAGTACGCCAGCGTCCCGGTCATCAATCTCGAATCCGCTATGCACCATCCCTGCCAGTCGATGGCAGATATGATGACGATCAAAGAGAAACTAGGCGAGAAGAAAAAGAAGGTATTGTTAACGTGGGCCTGGCATCCAAAACCACTTCCAATGGCTGTACCAAACAGCTTTGCGCTTGCCGCAGCTCAATTCGGGCACGATCTTAGGATCGCACATCCGAAAGGGTATGAACTGGACAATGAGCTGCTGGCCGAGATCGAAGGCCACGCATCCGCAGCCGGTGGAAGCGTCGAATACACCTACGATGTAAACGCAGCCTTTGACGGAGTCGAAGTGGTTTATGCGAAGAGCTGGGGAAGCAAAACCTTTTATGGTAACTCGAACGATGACATTCGTGAGCGTGAGGCTTACCGAAAAGATTGGATCGTTGACGAGGCAAAGATGACTCGGACCAACAACGGGATCTTCATGCATTGCCTCCCGGTTCGACGGAATGTGATCGTGTCAGACGGCGTGATCGATTCATCGAATTCGGTGGTGATCGACGAAGCTGAGAATCGCCTACATATCCAAAAAGCAATAATGGCGGAGTTGATCAAATGAACATCGATTCTTTAGACCTGCTTCGTGAGGCCCTGCCATATATTCAACGTTTCAAGGGAAGGACGTTTGTTATTAAGTTTTCCGGCAAAGTGACTGAAGACAAGACCGTGCTGATCTCTCTTGCCGAAGAACTGGCCTTGCTGCATCAAGTAGGCATCCGTGTTTGCGTTATCCACGGCGGCGGAAAACAACTAACTGAGTTGGCAGGCAAACTCGGCGTTGTTCAGACGGTGATCGAAGGTCGTCGTGTTACGGATGACGACACGCTGGAATTGGCAAAGATGATCTTTCGAGGAAAGATCAATATTGAGATACTATCGGCCCTTCGGCACCGAGGCATTCATGCTGTCGGTTTGTCCGGTCTTGACGGAGGTGTTATTAAAGCCGAACGCCGGCCGCCAAAGGATGTGCTCAATAAACAAACAGGAGAAACAGAGACCATTGATTATGGCCATGTCGGTGACGTAGTAGAGGTTGACACGCGGTTGATAAACCTTCTGCTTGAGAACGATTACATGCCGGTTATATCGTCGCTCGGAGCCGATGACGAAGGAAAGATCTACAACATAAATGCCGATACCATTGCTTCCGAAATAGCCGTTAGGCTAGGAGCTGAAAAATTGATACTTCTTTCGGATGTCAACGGTATTTATCTCGATCCAAAAGACGAAACAACCAAGATCGATAGATTATGCAAAGCGGAAGCTCGAGCGATGATCGAATCGGGAAAGGCAACCGGCGGAATGATCCCGAAACTGGAAAGCCTCATATCCATCCTGGAAAGGGGCGTAAACTCTGCCCATGTTATCAGCGGCACCGCAAGAAACGGCATCCTGGCTGAAGTATTTACAGACGAGGGAACGGGAACGATGATCGTCAGTTAATAATAGGCTCGTTCAAACATAAAAAAGACAGGCTTTAGACCTGTCTTTCTTCTTTGATATGGTGCTCAGGGCGGGACTCGAACCCGCACGGATTTCTCCACACGCCCCTCAAACGTGCGCGGCTACCAATTACGCCACCTGAGCAAGGGAAAGAGCTATTTATTCGCCGGGGCTTCCGTGCCCGCGGGAGCCTCAGAGTTTGTCGCCGGAACAGCATTTGAATTAGCGTCGCCTGCCGGTGCGGTGTTTGTATTGGATTCAGCAGGTGTCGTCGTCGGAGTCTCCGACGTCGTTTGAAGAACCGAAACGCCGCCTTGCAATGCCGGCATTGAGATCAAAAGCGCGAGCACCATAAAGGCAGACGCCGCGACGATCGTGATCTTCGATAATACCGACGCTGTTCCGCGTGGCCCGAACGCAGCATTCGAAATGTTGCTGGTAAATAATGCACCTGCATCAGTCTTGCCCGGTTGCAAAAGTACCGTTCCGATCAAGACAATACATGAGATAAAAAACAATGCGTAGAGTACGTATAACAAGTTTCTAAACCACCTTTGAACTATTTATAGTTCACAATCCTCGAGAAGCTCTCGGCTTCGAGACTCGCTCCACCGACCAACGCTCCGTCAACGTCTTCATTTTCCATCAGCGATGCGATGTTGTCGGGTTTTACCGAACCGCCGTATAGGATTCTCATCGAATCAGCGGCCTCGGCCCCATGAGTTTCACCAAGAACACTGCGAATGAACCCATGCATTTCTTGAGCCTGTTCAGGCGTCGCGGTCTTACCCGTGCCGATCGCCCAGACAGGCTCGTAAGCGATAATAATACGTTCCAGGTCCGAAACTGTCAAACCCGCTAATCCGCCAAATAGCTGGCTTTTAACGACGGATTCCGCGTCACCGGCTTCCCTTTCGCTCAGGCTTTCACCAACGCAAACGATCGCCGCCAAACCCGCACTCAGGGCAGCCTTCGTTTTCTTATTTACGCTTTCGTTCGTCTCGCCATAGAACTGACGCCGTTCGGAATGGCCGATGATCACGTACGTACAACCAGTGTCTCGGAGCATAACGGGCGCAACTTCACCAGTGTGTGCACCAAACTCGTTTTGGGGCGCGCAATCCTGGGCTGCGATCCTGATGTTCGAACCTTCAAGTCGGTCCCCAAGCGTTTTAATCGCGGTAAAAACCGGAGCGATCACAACCTCACAGTGAGTTGCATTGGCCACAAGGGGTTTTAGGGCCATAGCCGTATCAACTGCTTCCACAAGCAGCTTATACATCTTCCAGTTACCTGCGATCACGGGTTTTCTCATAGTAGTCCGACCAAAACCAAGATACGGATTATAACAATATGGGTTAATGGTTCGCCATCTGAGACTTATCTATTTCGGAGACTCTTAGGTGAATTCGAGGATTGATCTGTTTGAAAGCGGAAAATGTAAGTTGTGCCGGAGACCTTGAGAGAGAATATTACTAAACCTGCTTTCTTCACTCGCCTAAAGTAGACGAGGCCTTTTACGGATGCTCCGGACTTAAGCCATTTTTGAGTGATCGCCGATGATCGGATACGCGATCTTTCATCTGATGCTATTGCCTGTCGAGCCTCACCTCGATCCTTCGCTATTCGTTTTGCGTCCTGGTCCGGCGTAATTACTGTTGTTCGATATCGAGTCCCGTCTGATCTTCTTTGTTCCCGAACTTCGGTCGTCCTGGCAACATCAGCCATATACGTGTCGATCTCGGTTTCCTGATTTGCAGCCGTAGTGATCTTCTTAAGAAGATCTCTTGAAGGAATCGCCGTCTCAGCTAAAATTAGCTTACGGTCGTTGCCGTTCTTTGCTTGCGTGAAATGAGCCGCACCCCAAATATCGGTGTCAAACTCGATCGTCACAGGAGAGTCATTGCGGATCTGAGAGCTTAGTATATAATTCTTGCCATCTTCAGCGATCGCAATCGCAACGCTGATTTGATCATGGATAACCGCGCTCACCTTTCCGCGCGGAGTATCGATCGAGATACATTCTATCGCCTCATCCTTTGCTATTCCTGAACCTCTCTGTCCACATTGTTTTTCACCGTTCCAGAGAATGTAACGGCGCTGCGCATTGGTCTCGATGGTGGTCAGTGTAACAAGAACCAGAACGAGACCATTGAATAGACGTCGCTGTGATGTTGTACACCCGATCTTCATGGGACTTTCCTATTAGATGCGGAGAAGTTTACCCGTAGATATGTGGGTTTACAAGATGTTACTTGTCGTTAAGAGCAGCAACGCCAGGCAAGACGTCGCCGGCAAGGAACTCCAGAGTCGCTCCGCCGCCGGTCGAAATGTGCGAGATCTTATCGGATAAACCGGCTTGATTGACCGCTGCGACTGAATCGCCGCCGCCGACGATCGACGTCGCGCCTTTCTCAGTTGCTTGTGCGACGGCATTTGCGATCGCGATCGTACCTTCGTCAAATGGTTTCTCCTCGAACATACCCATCGGACCGTTCCAGACTATTGTTTTCGCCCCTTCGAGGGCATGCGCGAATAGATCGGCAGTATCAGGGCCTATATCGAGGCCCACCAGGCCTGCATTTGTAAATTCGATTTGGATCGCCTTTCGCGAGTTGATCGGATCGTAAGAATCTACCACCTGATGGTCGGTAGGGAGCAGTAATTCAACGCCCGCCGCTTTAGCCTTCTGCTCGATCTCAAGTGCGGTCGGCATCATCTCGTCTTCAACGAGTGATTTGCCAACGGTAAATCCTTGCGCTTTGAAAAACGTGTATGCCATCGCACCGCCAATAAGTAGTTTATCGACTTTTCGCTCGATCAATGATTCGATCACAGGGATCTTGTCAGAAACCTTCGCCCCGCCAAGTATGGCTACAAATGGACGTTCGGGATTATTAAGGGCCTTTCCAAGGAACTCGAGCTCCTTTTCCATCAAAAGTCCTGCAACGCACGTATCGATGAAATGTGTAATGCCTTCGGTCGAGGCGTGGGCTCGATGAGCGGTCCCAAACGCATCGTTCACATAAAC
>CAYTDJ010000031.1:0-12196 GCA_964436265.1 uncultured Chloracidobacterium sp.
AACCGTGCGCACTACCAGGCTGTGCTACGCCCCGATTTCCACTATGGAATTTACAGGCGAAAAATTGATTGGTCAAGTCAAACGCCCATAAAATCTAGCATTTTTCCGATTATTTCGCTGCTTGCCCGTGCACGATGGCTGATCTCACGTTTTTCTTCGCTTCTAAGTTCGGCAAAAGTTTGTTCAAAACCGTCCGGTATGAATATCGGATCATAGCCAAAACCGTTTATCCCGCGAGGACTTTCAGCGATGATGCCTCTGCATTCCCCTTGTGCCTCCATGACTATCACACCGTCCGGACCCGCAACTGCGATGGAACAAACGAATCTCGCTTTACGATCATCAGATTCTTGCCGGGCAATTAGGTCGAGGAGCAATTCGTTCTTTGTCCTGTAGTCGGATCCATACCCTCCGAATCGGGCCGAATGTATTCCCGGAGCACCATTTAGAACGTTCACTTCCAATCCGGAATCGTCTGCCATTGTCCATTCACCGGTGAGTACTGCGTATCGTGCGGCCTTGAGCGCCGCGTTCTCAGAAAAACTGGATCCAGTCTCGTCGGGTTCCGGCAACGGCGGCAAATTAGCGAGTCCGATGAAGGGGATCGGGATACCCGACAAGAGATCTGAATACTCACGAAACTTTCCCGTGTTACTCGTTGCGATCAGAATTCGTTCCGGCCTGTTGTTCATACCCTTATCGGCGGGGACTGACCCATAAGTCAAAGTCCTTGTTTAATTTAACTTGTCGATCTTATTTTCGCACGCACACTTTTCTATTGCCATGCACGGGTAAAAAGCGGTATAAATCTATAGGCGAAGTTTTCGCCCCCACCACGATCTTCACTTCATCCCGAGAGGTCCTCCAAGTTGCTATCACCAGAAACGGAAATCCTGGATTACGAAAGTGCCGTAGTGTACACCGCAGAAGAGGTCAAGCCGGAGTTCAATACCGTGCTGGCCGTATTTGACCCGCAGGAGCTTGCCTTTGAACTCGGAGTTTGGCTTATGGGTATTCGCGGATTTGCCCATGCGTGCCGAGACGCTTTTGCCACCGAACCGAATTCATCGATCGGAGACCACGACCGCTCACGCGAGTTTCGGATATTTAATTCAGCATTGCTGATCACCGCAAAATTGAATTTTCGCCTTCGAAAGACCGTCTCCGGTCACGACCGCCGCTCCAATGGGATCTTGGATGATCATATCGATGTAGCCGATCTCGATGACCTGGCGGCCGACCTTCGCGAGATGATCGTACTAAGCGAATCGATAATGTCTTCCGCTTCCCAGTCCGATGCGGAATGGCGATCTTGGTCATCAACCGTAGAACAAAGACTTGCCTCATCGGGACCGGCAAAACGTCTGGCGGCTTTCGTTTTCGAAAGCGGTGAACTGGAATTACCCTCAAAGTTGAACGACGTTTTTAGGAGACCGTCGATCGAATTGACGGCACAATTGGATTTCCAGGATATCGTGCCGCGAGTTGGCGTTATACTTCGATGCTTAGACATGGTCGGGTCAATGCTTAGAAACGATAAGCCTCTAAAGCCCGCACTGGTCATCTTCGCTGCGATCTATCAACAGACCAGAAAGCTGATCGAGGACATTAACAACAGGCTCGCCAGGTTTCCCGACGAAGGATCGCCCGTATTTAGCTCGTTGGACAACGCCTCGTACGGGGCCTCGCTCGAACTCAAAAAGGTATTCAGACAAGAGCTGCGCGGCATCGTAAGGCTGCTCCCGCCGCCGTCTGTGCACGCACGCATTGAAACCGCCTACTCATTGCTTCTCGACAGTTTTCAGCAGATGCTGATCGAACTCGCCCGTGCAGTGGATGAAAATGTGTCGCCTTTTGATTTCTTTCCCCGATATCAACTTAAACTCGAGCAATCGATTATGCTGCGTGAACATCTATGGCGAGTATTTAAGACCGTGCAGGCGGCCGAACAGGATCCCGAAGGAGAGGTAGTGGCTGATTTGTGTCAGGAGCTTTCGAGTTTTCTTGGCAGCACGCTTTCGTTCCTGCATTACAAAGATGGCGAGACACTTGAGCGGTTCAGCGAAGAGGTGCATGCTGCACGCGACAAGAGAGACCTGGTGCCTATCCTCCATCGGTTTGGAGCTTATCTTGAAACTCTTTTCGGCCAGATCTGCATGCGGGCCGTCCTGGCCGGGCACCCGTTCGAGGAATCGAATCAGGCGTTATTGTGAACGCAGTGTTTGCAGCGGTTTTCGGAACAAGACATCGAAACTTGCCGCAGCCCCTACGGACATTACCACCAGTGTTGTCACAACCGTGCCAGCGATCGTAAGGGTCGGGTCAAATTCCCAGTCGATATTCATAATGTAACGGCTGACGGCCCAGGAAAGCAGTACCGCAAACCCGGCACCGATCAGACCGGAGAGCAAACCAAGTATCCCGTATTCGGCCAACAATATCGAAGCCAGGGTTTTCCGCTCAGCGCCTAGAGTCTTCAGTATCGCATTTTCATAGATCCTTTGTGATTTGGTCAACCCGATCGAACCTATCAGGATCAGTATCCCGGTAAGCACTACAAAACTGCCTACGAACGATATCGCGAGTACAAAGTTGTTCACCAATCGCTGAACGGTAGATACGATATCCGCGACATCAAATATCTGCACGTTTGGATAAGCGGCCAGGACATCTCGCTGCAGCCGTTGTCGCTCAGTCGCTGATATTCGGCTCAGGACGGTCGCCGCAAAACTCTGCGGGGCAGACTCGAGCACTCCGGGCCTGAACACAAAGATGAACGCGGTACGTGTGTTTCGCAGATCGAGCTTTCGGATATTTGCAACCTGAGCAGTGATCTTACGTCCCGAAATGTCGAAAGTGATCGAGTCGCCAACCGCGATCTTTAGGCGTTCCGCCATATCCTCTTCGACGGAGACCTCTGGACTAGTGCTCGTGTCATCACTCCACCATGTCCCGTCGATCACAGTCTCGTTCTCGTCAAGACCCGAACGATATGTGACTGCGAATTCGCGTCCGATCTGTCCTTGCTGCTGCCTGACCTCTCGCTGCTGATAGTCCGGTGCCTCCCCATTTACAAATGCGATCCTCGCTCTAACCGTCGGCGTTGCCTCGGCCTTCTCACCGACGCGGCTCTCGATCAGATCTATTACTTCGCCGATCTGGCTTCGTTGAATATCGACGAAGAAAAGGCTCGGAAGTCTCTGGTTACGCGTAAAGTCGAACTCGCGGACCAGATTTGCCTGAAGCGCCTGTACAGTGAGTACCACAAAAGCACCGAGTCCCACCGCCAGCAAAATTATCCGTGTTTGGTTTCCTGGCCGATAGAGTGAATTTATCGCCTGCGAGATAGAGAAAGTTCCAAGTGAACGAATCCGTCGCAAGACGATCGTCAAAAGTGTCGCTGCCAAATAGAGAACAGCCGACGTCGCGGTCAATCCACCAAGAAAGAACGCTCCAACTTGAAGCGATCCGGCTTGCCAGACGGACAGCCCCAGCAAGCCAAAAAGGGAGAGCGTTCCGATAAGCCATTTGGTGAAGTCTAACCGCAGGCTGACGTTGCTCTCGTCGCGCAGCAGTAGCCGTGGTTTTATATTCCTTATCTGCAGCAAGGGAAGTGCCGAAAACAGCAGAGAGATCAGGACACCCAGTACGATCCCTTGAGTGGCAGTCGAAAACCCGACCGTGTAAGACATATTTTCCGGTAGGTCTGCCGCGAAACGCGATCGGACGAAGATCAGGCCGAACTGCGCGAGAACTACTCCAAATGCACTTCCTATCAGTCCGAGCACCAATATCTGTAGGAGGTACACGGTTATGATCCGCGTTCCACTCGCACCGAGACATTTTAGGACCGCGACTGTTTTTCTCTTCTGTTCGACGAAGGCCCTCGCCACGTTCCAAACACCGACGCCGCCAAGTACAAGGATCAGCAATCCGGTCAGCGCAAGATAATTCTCAGTGCGCGTGAACTGCTCACCAAGATTCTCCTGTGTTTCACGATACGACTGAACCTGAATCGTAGTGCCTTTCAGTACCTCGCGAAGTTGACGAACGAGATCGGTCGGATTGTCTGAAGTGCGATAAAGTATTCGCCTTCTTACACGGCTGGCATTTCGCGTAATACCGGCATCGTCAAAGGCGCGCTTTTCAACAAAGACACGGGCACCGAGTCGAAATCCGCTCGAACCTCCGGGCTCCTGATCAAACGTCGCCCTGATCTGAAACTCACCTTCGCCGATCTTTATTTTTTCGCCAATCTTGACACTTAGATCCTCGAGAAGGATCCGTGCGACCACCGCACCGTTATTTTGCAGCAGGTGGTGGTCAAACGGCTCGCCTCCATCGAGAGTAAATGAACCAACAAGCGGGAACGGTGGTTCGACACCCTTAAGTTCCACAAAGCGTACGTTAGGGTTGTTCGAGTCCACGGATCGTGCCATCGCCGCGGTAGTGATCGCTTCGTTTCTCGCTTCCACGATCGATGATGTGGAGATGACCGATTCGATCTTCGAAATGTCCGTCGGAGAGAAATCGTTTGTGGAACTCAATTCGATATCTGCGGTCATCAGCGCTCGAGCGTCGGTGCCGACCGCACGGGTGAGGTTTTGGATCAGCGAACGCAATGCGACAACAGACCCGACACCGAGTGCGATGCAGAGAAAGAAAAACAGGAGCCGACGCCAGGAGGAACGTATCTCTCGAATTGTGAGGCTAACTATGAATCTCATCCGTTCAGTTGGTCATCGATCACGACACCATCACGAAGCACCACTTGCCTTTGAGCTTTTCCCGCAAGTGCTGCATCGTGCGTAACGAGGACAAGAGTTACATTGCGGCGCTCGTGAAGATCTTCCATCAGTTCGAAAATGTGCTGGCCATTCTTCGTATCAAGATTTCCGGTCGGTTCGTCCGCAAGCAGGATCGAAGGCTCGTTCGCAAATGCCCGGGCGATAGCCACACGCTGCTGTTCACCCCCGGAAAGTTCGTTCGGGTAGTGGTGCCCGCGCTCGGTTAGGCCGACGTCACTAAGGAGTAGGTTGGCGCGAGATCTCGCGTCGCGGTTGCCGGCTATCTCCATGGGGATCAACACGTTTTCAAATGCCGTCAAACTTGGGATTAGGTGGAACGATTGGAAAATGAATCCGATCTTTTTGCTTCGTATCTTGGCCAACCCGTCCTCGTTCATCGACGTGATCTCCTCATCATCGATGAGTATGGACCCGGATGATGCCGAATCAAGTCCTGCTATAAGGCCAAGCAGGGTCGATTTCCCGCTGCCTGACGCGCCCGTCAGTGCAACGAACTGACCGTCCGGGATCTCGATCGAAACGTTCGAAAGAATAGTAAGGTCCTCATCGCCGGACCGAACCGTCTTAGTGATATTACTAAGCTGTATCATAGAAATAACGGGTAGCCTGCCTGTGCACAATCGTACCTTGCCAAAAAATTCGTAACAAGTTCCAATAGTGCCTGTGTCAACTAACGCAGAACGGAGCCTGTCCGTTCACGGAAAATGATGTCATATATCCGTATTCGAGATAGTTTTTGGTTGGGTTTCATTATCTTGCTGTCGATAGTGGTTGCTGGCTGCGGTGGAAATGAAAGCACTCTCGGTGGTGACGCAAAAACTCCGGCCTCAAAACCGCCTCCGATATCAGACAAACCAAAGATCATCGCATACGGCGATAGCTTGACCTCCGGTTTCGGGCTCGAATCTTGGGAAAAAAGTTATCCGGCGTTGTTGCAAAAGCGTCTTGACGCGATAGGGTTCGATTTTCAAGTCTTGAACTATGGGTTTCCTGGCGATACTTCTGAACGCGGACTTGCTCGGCTTTATTTGGCGACCGGGATCGTGAACGGCAAGATCTTTGTCCTCGAACTCGGTGCGAACGATATTATGAAAGGCGTGCCCGCTGATGAGATCCGGCGAAACCTTTCGGAGATGATCAAAAGGCTTAAGGACAAAGAGATCGAGGTCATTTTATGCGGTTTTAAGGCGCCTGAAACGGCGGGGAAGGACTACCAAGTACAGATCGATTCAATGTACCGTGACCTGGCAGCGACATACGGGTTGACGTTTATTCCTGATTTTATGGAGGGAGTTTCAGGCAAGGCCGATTTGATGCAGCCAGACGGAATTCATCCAAACGAATCAGGGGTTCGTATCATCGAAGAAAGAGTATCTGCTGCATTGATCCCACTATTGGATAAGTATGTACCTAAGAAAAATTAGTTTCTGCTGCCTATTGCTCAGTTTCGTTCTGGTGTGCTCTCTGGCGGGATGTTCGACCGATCGGCCGGCTTCGGGAACCGCGAATCCAAAGCCCTTGGTCACGCCGAATATTACCTCGACGAGCCCAAAGATCGTAGCACTCGGAGATAGCCTCACGGCCGGATTTGGTTTGGCAGAACCAGAATCTTACCCATATCTACTGCAGCAGCGACTGAAGTCGGACGGTTACGATTACGAAGTTGTGAATGCGGGTGTCTCCGGGGACACAAGCCTCGGCGGATTGGAACGAGCTGATTGGGTGCTTGGTCAAGACAATATCGAAGTGTTGATACTCGAGCTTGGTGCAAACGATCTTCTTCGCGGTATGCCTGTGTCCAAGATGAAGGAGAACCTTGCAAAGATCATCCAAAAGGCCAAGGCAAAGAAAGTAAAAGTTCTCTTGTGCGGCATGCTTGCCCCGCCGACAATGGGAAGCGATTATCAGCGTGATTACACGAATGCCTTTCCCGATCTTGCGGACGAATACAAAGTCGAGTTTCTGCCGTTCCTTTTGGACGGAATCGCGATGAAGAAAGAATTGAACCAAGCCGACGGCATTCATCCCAACGCCGACGGGACGAAGATAATGACCGAGAACATATACAAAGCACTCAAGCCGTTGTTGAAAAAGTGAAGGCCTGAACAATGAACCTAACTAAAACTATTTACATTAATGCAATATTTGCGACTCTTTTGTTGTGCCCGACGATCTTTGCCCAAGAACCGGCTGCGGTGTTGAACGAACAACGTTCCGATGCTGCGACCGGATACAAAGATCCGGGGATGAAGTCGGAGATCAGATTTGATGATTTGTCCGATAATTCAGGTCAACAATCGTCGACTGCCGCCTATACCCGCCCAAGTTCCAAAATACGTTTCAAGAGATACGTTAACAGCACGGTTGGACCCTTTACGTTGGCTCGTCAGGTCGCGTTTTCCGGGTTCTCCACGTGGAGAAATTCGCCCGAAGAATGGGGGCCACAATGGAAAGGCTTTGGCAAACGCCTAGCGTCAAATTTTGGACGAAATTCGATCAAGCAGACGATCACTTACGGTCTGGACGAGTCGCTCAAGCTCGACAGTCATTACTACCGGAGCAATAAAAAGGACGCCGGTTCAAAGATCAAGAACGCTTTGCTATCGCCACTTACAGCGCGTAACACATCTGGCAAAAGGGTAGTTGGCGTTCCTCGCCTGGTTGGTACTTATAGCGCCAGTATCATTGCGGCAGAGACGTGGTATCCTGACCGGTTCAATTGGAAAGACGGAGTGAAGAACGGTTCTATCTCTCTGGGCATAAATGCGATGTTCAACCTAGTTAAGGAATTTGTTTGGAAAAAGTAAGAGTAGCTCTTGATCTATGAATGTTACTCATCTTGAATGCTCACTCTGCGGACTTCATCACGAAGCCCGGAAATTGCACAATCTCTGTGTCGAATGCGGGAAGCCGCTCCTTGTCCGATATGATCTTCGGGCAGCCGGCAGGACGCTTACACCTACGAGCCTTAAGGAAAGAGAATCGAGCCTTTGGCGTTACCGGGAAGTACTTCCGGTCGAGAATTGGAACAATGTCGTTTCTTTTGGGGAAGGATGGACTCCGCTGTTAAATGCAAGCAAAACTTCGGAATCATTACCAGTTCCGTTAGATATCTTTATCAAGGACGAGGGCCAGAATCCAACGCAGTCTTTCAAGGCTCGCGGGATGGCGGCTGCGATCTCCATGGCAAAGGAATTCGGCGTCAAAAAGGTCGCAGTTCCCTCTGCCGGGAACGCTGCCGGGGCGATGGCCGCCTACGCAGCACGCGCGGGTATGGAAGCAAATATCTTTATGCCGTCCGATACTCCAAGGGCGAACATCGTTGAGTGCGAACAAACCGGTGCAAAAGTTACGCTCGTTGATGGCTTGATCACCGATTGCGGAAAGATCATTGCCGAACGGAAAGAGGCAGAGGGTTGGTTCGATGTTTCCACACTGAAGGAGCCTTATCGCGTTGAAGGGAAGAAGACCATGGGCTATGAACTCGCCGAACAGCTCAACTGGGAACTCCCCGACGTGATCCTTTATCCGACCGGCGGCGGTACCGGTCTGATCGGAATGTGGAAAGCTTTTGATGAAATGGAACAGTTGGGCTGGATCGGGTCGAAGCGGCCAAAGATGGTGTCTGTACAATCTTTGACCTGCGCCCCAATCGTCCGTGCATTTGAGAATGGCGAACGTTTCGCAGACGAATTCGAAAATGCGGCAACGGTTGCTTCCGGGCTTCGCGTTCCTAAAGCGATCGGCGATTTCCTCATACTCGACGCGATCAGGGCCTCGGGCGGAACCGCAGTCGCCGTTGCTGATTCCGAACTTGTCGCTGCCGTTAAGGAGATCGGAGCCGCCGAAGGCTTATTTACCGCCCCTGAAGGAGCTGCTTGCCTTCCCGCATTGCGAAAGCTGATCGCAGACGGATTCATCAATGCCGGCGAAAAAGTCGTGATCTTCAACACCGGTTCGGGTGTCAAATACCTTGAAGCATTCGACTAGGAAGCTTTTGCTTTCAATTTCTGTTTCAACAGTCCATTCTCGGCTTCTAATCGGGCGATGTGTTCGTAGATCGGTGCCGACAATTCTTTGATCTCATCGAGCGTGAATCTCGGTGTGATGTGCTGCGGGCAATTCCAATCGAAAGCCTTTACATGTAATATCATCGCCCGTTCGATCTTAGCTTTGTATCCGGGCATTCTAAGTTTTTCGATCATGTCCGGAGCAGAGGCAGCATCGATCACCTCAACCGTTGCAAATATCTTCAGCCTTCGTTGATTGGCGTAGTCCATCAGAAAAAGCGAGGCTCGATCGTTTCCCGATAAATTGCCGACGGAGACATACTGAAGATTGCCGCGAAAATCGGCGTAGCCCAATGTCATATCATCAATGACCTTTAGAAACCCGTTCGGGCCGCCCCGAAACTGAATATATGGCTGCCCTTCTTCGTTTACCGTAGCCAAATAAAAGCCGTCGCGGCCAGTTACAAAATCCTTTTCGAAGTCAGTAAGACCATGAAATTCTGATTCGCCGGCTTCGAAACGGGCATAGTGTTTGCGAGTTCCATAATGATCCTGAATTGCTCTAACTTTCGGGGTGAAAGCAAGATCATAAAACTTGTGAGCCATTCCTTCCTCCTGTCGAACCGGTTCGGGGTATGTAAGCCCCGAACCGGCCATGTGCCTGCAAATTAGATCGCGGCCGATCTGCTCAAGGGAACCGAAACGACAGGGAAGTCGATCTCGGTTTCTGCTAGATTGTTGAAGTAGTTGGTAAGCACATTAAGTGCTACATGACTGACGATCTCTGTGATCTCACCATCCGTGTAACCGGCACTGCGGATCTCTGCAAGTTCATCGTCACTGACACTTCCACGTTTTTCCAAAATCGCTTTGGCGAATGTAAGTGCCGCCGTTTTCTTATTGTCGCTTCCAACTCCGCCTCTTGCCGCGATCGTCTCGTCATCGCTCAGTCCCGCCGCCTTGCCGAGTGCTGTATGTGCCGATGCGCAATAGCCGCATCCATTCTGCTCGGCAGTGATCAGGGCTATCTCTTCACGCAATTTTGCGTTCAGTGTTTTGCCCAGAGTAGCGTTAAAGCCAAGATAGGCTTCCAGTGCAGCCGGGGAGTTGGCAAAGGTCTTCATCAGATTAGGGGCAAAACCGAGATTCGCCTTTACGCCGTCGAGTAGGTCCTTTGCCTTTCCGGTGACTGTTTCATGGTCCATTGCAGATATTCTTGTCATTGTCGTCTCCTTTGTTAGTTTGGTCATTTCTTTGCCGTCGATTTTGAAAGAAAACGGTCGATCAGAATCCCGATCTCAGCCCCGTATTCTTCGAGCGCGAAGTGGCCGCCGTCGAAATAATTGACCTCGATGTTCTTAAGGTCCTTTTTGTATCCATCTTCGACGCCTTCTACGCGGAAGAACGGATCGTTTCTACCCCATACAACCAGCGTTGGCGGCTGATATTTCCGAAAATACTCATGCCACTGCGGATATGCCTTAACGTTTGACGAATAATCAGCAAAAAGCGCGATCTGTATCTCGGCGTTTCCTTTTCGATCGAGTAATGCCTGGTCGTGCGTCCAAGTGTCCGGCGAGATCCTGCTGGGGTCCTTTGCCCCGTGAAGATACTGAAACTTCGTAGTTTCGACGTTCAGAAATCCCTTCAATTGTTCGGTCAGTTTCGGGTCCCGCGTCTCGCCGTAGGTTTTGAGAAAAGCGGCGGCATCGGACAGACCGGTCTCATATGCGTTTCCGTTCTGGATGATGATCGACTCGATCCGTTCGGGGTGCTTTACAGCAAGCCTAAACCCGATCGGCGATCCGTAATCCTGAACATAGATGCTGTATTTAGAAATGCCGACCGACTGAGTGAACTTGTCGATCACGTTTGTTAGGTTCTCAAATGTGTACTCGAATTCATCCGCCCTCGGCATTGAACTCTGTCCAAATCCGGGATAGTCCGGCGCGATCACATGAAAGTTTGCGGAAAGCCGCGGGATCAGGTCTCGAAACATGAACGACGATGTCGGGAACCCGTGAAGAAGCAGCACGGTCGGTCGCCTCGGATCGCCCGCCTCGCGATAAAAGATGTCGAGGCCATCTATCCTTGCGGTCCTGTAGGACGTAGCATTTGAAGCTACGACACCTGACTTTGTACCGGCCTGGTTGCCTTGGCCAAAAATGCCAGTGGCAAATAAAGCGAAGAGCCCTGCAGCAATAAGCGATAAGCTCCGTATTTTGATTTTAGAAATTTCTCCCATAAAAATTACTCCCTATATGAATCTAACCGTTATAACGGTGAGTTGCAGGTTATCAATGTCATTATAACTTGTCAAGCCATAAATGAACGGTTATAATATTTTTTGTCGGGTTGGAGTTTCAAAATGACGGAAACAGCAAAGTTTTATTTTGTGGGAAACAATCTCGGGATTGACCTTGCAAACACCAAGATCGCGGCCAACGGCAAGCAGATAGAACTGCTTGAACAGTTTTCGGACCTTGCTGCATGGGCTTTGTCGGCTGGGCTGATCTCGAAAGAAGAAGCGGATGATCTGATCGGGAATTGGAAGGAAATAGGTCCGTCAACACTCCGTGACGCCCTCAGGTTCCGTGCGGTGATCCATGAATTGATCGTCGGCCTCGCTTCAGGTGCGTCGGTGGATGACAAAGCGCTCAATGCCATCAACGATCGGCTAAAACTCAACAATGGGAATACGGAGATCGTGAGATCTGAAACTGGATTCGAGAAGGTACATCGGGCGGATTATCGAGATCCGGAGCAAATATTGACGGCTGTAGCTGAATCTGTGGCCGATCTTCTCGCTTATGGAGACCTGAGCCTGATCAGAAAGTGTGAAAATCCTGATTGTGTCCTCTATTTCTACGACACGACAAAAAACCACAAGAGGCGCTGGTGTTCGATGGCTGCGTGTGGAAACCGGGCAAAGGCCAAGGCCTTTTACGAACGAAAGAGATCGGCGAAGGCCTGAAAAATTCCTGCTACCCAATGCATCTCAAAACTGAAGACCGTCGAATGAAAAGGTTCGGCAATCGATCATGAGAGAGGCATTTTATGGAGTTGACGGGAAGGACTTGTGTCGTAACGGGAGGGGGCCGAGGTATCGGGCGTCGTGTGGCAGAACTGTTTTCGGAAGCAGGGGCAAATCTTGTAATTACTTCGCGGACAGAGCATGAACTGCTTGAGCTAGAGTACAAATTGAACGCGGATGGCAACCCAAATGTGCTTGCTATGGCGGCAGACGTCTCGATCGATGCAGACGCAGAAGCTCTCGCGGTAGAGACGATAAAAAACTTCGGTTCGGTCGATTATCTGATTCACGCTGCGGGAATGGGCATTCTCAAACCGTTCGGTGACCTTACCGCCGACGATCTT
>CAYTDJ010000032.1:0-12165 GCA_964436265.1 uncultured Chloracidobacterium sp.
TTCTCATCCGAAGGATCAAAGCACGGTTTCCACATTCGCCTTTTTCGGCGGGCTAATATCCGATGCCAACCACTGTTATTACGGGACACGCCGCCTCGCGTAATATTTCGGTTGTCTTATCTCCAAGGGTCTCATCCCTAAAAGTGCCGTGGGTAACCCCGATAACTATGATGTCGGCCGAAAGATCATTTGAGACACGAACTACTTCGGTCGAGAGATCACCATGCCGAACGATCTCCTGGAGTTTGCACTGACCTCTGATCTCGGACGGTACCCAGTCGCACAAGGCTTTTAGTTTGCTTTCGTTATCACTCTCCGAATTCTCGTCCGCCACGCGGATCACGAACAGTTCCGCGTCGAATAGGCCCGCCATCTGCGCAGCATAGCGGAGAGAAACTTCGGACTCAGGCGAAAGGTCCACCGGACAGATGATCCGTCGGATCTTCACCGAATTGACCGCCTCGACCTTTGGGCCAACCGTTAAAACTGGGCATTGACTTTCGCGCAGCACAGCCTCGGCGACCGAACCGACACGCAGCTTCTCGAATCCGCTCCGCCCGTGTGTACCAAGAGCGATAAGGACCGTGTCCGTTTTTTCCGATTCCTCAAGAATAGCGGTCCGCGCCGAAGCATCTATCACCAACAAAGTTGCATCCGCGCCGGGACCCAGATGCTCGTTCATGAACTGACGCAGGCTTTCGGCCTCGGCTTCGTCCGAACGGTCGAGTTCGGCTGAGATCTCGTCGATCTGCGAACTTGTAAAATATGGCGGGACGTCGTGCTCATTTGCCAGCATCAGTTTGAGGTTCGCGCCCGACTTCTCGGCTATGGCCGCTGCATATTTGACCGCGATCGCAGATTGAGGGCCAAGATCTGTCGGGCAAAGCACCGTTTTCTCATCGGATCGAACCGTCTTTTCACCATGTTTCTTTCGTTCGCTCAGATAAAACAAAACCGGGACCGCCATTCGCGAAAGCAATAGAGAGGCGACCTCACCCGCCATAAGGGAAATCGCAAGCCCCTGAAAGATCGGGTCGAACAGCATTACCGCTGAACCGACGATCACGGCCGCGGCCGTTAACAGCATCGGACGAAACCGAACGGCTCCGGCATCCACGACAGCGTCCACAAGGGACATCCCGTGCTTCATTCGCAACTCTACGAAATCGACGAGGATGATCGAATTACGAACCACGATGCCGGCACCGGCGATAAATCCGATCATCGATGTCGCCGTAAAGAACGCGCCCATTAACGCGTGAGCGGGCAATATGCCGACGAGTGAAAACGGAATTGCGGCCATTATCGTCAGAGGCGTCTTGAATGACTGGAACCATCCGACGACCAGAATGTAAATGAGCACCATCACGGCCGCAAACGCGATGCCCATGTCGCGAAACACCTCGTAGGTTATGTGCCACTCGCCGTCCCATTTCATCGAATATTTGTCCGTGAGAAATGGCTGCGACGCTACAAATCGCTCAAGGGCATAACCCTCGGGAAGTTTCATTGCCTCGATCTTGTCGTTCAGGCCGAGGATCGCATATACCGGGCTTTCGATCGCACCGGCAACATCGGCCGTGACGTAAACGACCGGCATTAGATTTTTGTGGTAAATGGACTTGTCGTTTCGGGATTCGCGGACCTGTACGAGTTCGCTGATCGGTACGAGGTTGCCGCGGTCGCCTATGACCTTTATCCGCTGAATGTCCGCGAGGCTTGAGCGATCTGCTTTTGGCAGCCGAAGATTGATATAGGCATCTTCCTTTTCTGTCGGCACGTGAAGCAGTCCGACGTTCATTCCTTCGACAGCGAGCGTCAGGGTCTGGGTTATCTGATCGGCGGAAATGCCGTTGATCGCCGCTTTCTCCTTGTCGATCAGGAGGTCATATTTCGTCTGATCGTCCTCGACGAACCAATCGACATCCACCACGCCTTCGGTCTTCTCAAATATCCCGCGTATCTCGCGAGCGATCTCGATCTGCCGGTCGTAACTGGGGCCATAAACCTCGGCAACGATGGTCTGAAGAACGGGCGGGCCCGGCGGAACCTCGGCGACCTTTACGTTTGCGCCGTACTTAAAGGCGATCTTTTGAAGTTCGGGGCGAACGCGCTTTGCAATGTCGTGGCTTTGTGCCGAACGGTCGTCCTTTGAAGCAAGGTTGACCTGAATATCAGCGACATTTGAACCGCGACGCAAAAAGTAATGGCGAACCAATCCGTTAAAGTTGTATGGCGACGCGGTGCCGACATACATCTGATAGTCGACCACCTCTGGAACCGTTCCGACATACGCCGCGAGTTCGCGTGTGACTGCGGCGGTCTGTTCAAGTGTCGTCCCCTCCGGCATGTCGACAATGACCTGAAACTCGCTCTTGTTGTCGAACGGGAGCATCTTGACCTTGACGAATTTCAAGCCGACAAGGGACATCGAGCCGAGCAGCAGCAGAACGACTCCGGCGAGAAACGAATAACGCCATACGGGCCGCTCTATTATCGAAGCCATCACCCTGCGATAAAGCCGCGTCGTGAATCCTTCGGTACCGTGGTCGTGTTTTGTATCCCGCTTCAGAAGTTTCAGGCTCGCCCATGGAGTGACGACAAAAGCAACGATCATTGAAAAGATCATCGCCGCCGAAGCACCGACCGGGATCGGCCGCATATACGGCCCCATCAGCCCGCTGACAAATGCCATCGGCAAGATCGCGGCGATCACCGCAAATGTGGCGAGGATCGTCGGGTTGCCGACCTCATCGACAGCCTCTATCGCGATCTGGACGAGAGGGCGGCCTTTATTTTCAGGCAGTCCATAATGGCGCGTCATGTTCTCGACCACGACGATCGCATCGTCAACCAGAATGCCGATAGAGAAAATGAGTGCGAACAGCGTGATCCGATTTAGCGTGTACCCGTAAAAATAGAAAACGGCAAGCGTGAGTGCCAGTGTGACCGGAATGGCGATAGCAACGATCCCCGATTCTCTGAAACCGAGCGCCAGCATTATGAGTGCCGAAACCGAGGCGATCGCGATCAGCATATGCAGGAGCAGCTCATTCGATTTCTCGGCAGCGGTCTCGCCGTAGTTTCGCGTCGTCGTCACGCGAACATTGCCCGGGATCAGGTTTTCCTTCAGGGCGTCGACCTTCGACAGGATCTTATGGGAGATGTCGATCGCGTTTGTGCCTTTTCGTTTTGACACCGCGATCGTAACCGCCGGTTCGATGCCGCTTGCATGCGGCTGATCGCCCGCTTCTCGGTGCGTGTTTGCTGTCTGGCCGAACATAACGTAGTCGGCCGGTTCTTCGGGGCCGTCAGCGATCACAGCAACGTCCTGCAGGAAAACAGGCCGGTCGCCAAACACACCGACCACCACACTTCCGACATCATCGGCAGAGGTCAGAAAATTACCTGTTTCGACAATGGCTTCGCGATTTTGCGCTGAAAAACTCCCTGCGATCGTCTGCTGATTTGCACGCTGGAGCATTGGGACGATCGACGCCGGAGCGACATTTCGCGAAGACATCTTCGCGTCGTCGAGCAATACGCGGATCTGCCGCCGCTGGCCGCCGATGATCTTTACCTCAGAGACATCGGTGATCTCTTTTATCTGGTCGGTGATCTGTGCGGCGATACGCCGAAGTGTGAAGTGATCGTTACTCCCGCTCGAAAGCGTGAGCGCCATTATCGGAACATCGTCGATAGAGCGCGGCTTGATAAGCGGCGGCGAGGCCCCTTGCGGGATAAGGTCCATGTTGGCGAACAGTTTCTGATTGAGCCTTACGATCGCATCCTCTTCGTTTTGCCCGACCTTGAACCTGACGATCGCCATGGACATTCCGGTCGAGGAAGTCGAATAGATGTACTCAACGCCCGGGATCTCCCAAAGCAGCTTTTCCATCGGGCGAGTGACACGCTCTTCGACCTCTTTCGCCGACGCTCCAGGCATTTGGACCATAACGTCCACCATCGGGACGATGATCTGCGGTTCCTCTTCGCGGGGCAGCATGACGACCGCGCCGATGCCTAACAGGACCGAGGCCGCTACGATCAGCGGCGTCAGTTTTGATCTGATAAATGCTCCGGCAAGCTTTCCGGCGATCCCGAGCTCTTTCATTGGACTATCTAACCCTCACGCCGTCAGTCAGCGTTGCGGTGTCCGAGGCGACTATCTCGTCGCCTTCGGACAATCCGGACAATATCTCGATCATTCCGTCACTCTCCGTGCCGGTCGTGACAATGCGGAACTGTGCGGTGCCGTTTGCCGTAACTCCAAAAACTCCGGTCAACTGGCCGCGTGTTACGATAGCCGTCATGGGTACCGTTATCGCCTCCTTTTGTGCGGTCGGAAATCTGGCAAGCCCGTACTGGCCGGTTCGAAGGCGGGCATCCGCCGGCAAATTGATCTTGACGGTAAAACTCCGGCTGGCGGCATCGGCCGAGGGTGTGATCTCGGCAACGGTCCCAAGAATGTTCTCGGCCCCGATCGCGTCGATCCTTACTTCGACGCGGCCGCCGATCCTTACCGATCGGGTTCTCGACTCCTCAACCGCTGCCTCAAGCCGGTACTGCGAGTTGTCCTCAATGGATAGCAGCGGAACGCCCGGACTGGCCGTGGAACCCGCCTCCGCAAGCTTCTGTACGATCACACCTGAAACCGGCGAAACGATCCGCGAGTATCCTTCATACACCTTTGCGCTCGCTATATCAGCCTTTGCCTGTTCGATCCGTGCATTAAGCTGTTTTCGCCTTGAATTGATGACCTGAACATTTGCCCTTGCCCTATCAAGCTCGGAGGCGGCCATCTGCGCTTTTGAACGGGCTTCGTCATACTCCTGTGCCGTCGCCGAACGTCGGTCAAATAGCTCTTTATAGCGTCCAAAGGTCACGTCGGCGAGCTGCTTATTCGCCTCGGCGGTTTTCACCGCAGCATTGGACGCGTCGATCGAACGGTCGATCTCTCCCATTCCGGAAATAGCCTCGTCCAGGCCGGCGTTTGCCTTTTCGATGCGCGTCCGGGCGTCGGCTGAGTCGATCTCCACGAGCAGCTGGCCGCGCGATACAGTATCGCCTTCGGCCACCGGGAACGAGACGATCCTGCCCATCATGTTTGGCGAGACCTGTGTATTCGTCTTTGCCTTTACTGTTCCCGTCGCTTCATAGAAGTCGGCAACGGTCGAACGAGAGACCTTAGTGATGGCAACATTGCGGATCTCCGACGCGGCTTCGTCTCTCTTAACGGGCTCAGACGTTCCGCAGCCCGCCGCATAAAGGGCGACAGCCGTGACGGAAACGATCATAACTAATTTCTTTTTCATACCTTCACCGATCATTCGAACCAACGGACGTCATTCAGCCGCCCGGTGGCCAACAGTATTTGGGCATAGCTGATGTAGTATTCGTACCGCGTGGTCAGAAGGTCCTGTTTTGCTTTTGTTACGGCCAGGCCCGCACGAAGCACCTCATTGAATGTGGTCAATCCACTTTTGTAACGATCCTCGACGATCCTCAATGCTTCTTCGGCCTGCGCGATACTCTTGATGGAAACTCGGATCTTTGCGTCGGAAGTCTTGAAAGCCTGGAGTGACCGGATCACTTCAAGCCTTATTTGATCGCCAAGAACTTCCCGTTCGAGCCCCGCTAAAACCTCGCCTTCAGCGGCTTGCGCGATCCGTGCCTTACGACCCGGATCGAACAATGTATAGGTGAGGCTGGCGCCGATGGTATAGTCCGAACTTCCGTTCGCGACGTAGGGCGACGAGTATCCCAGATTGCTGTAAACATCGATGCGCGGCAGGCTGGTATCTTTTGCCGATCTGATCTGCACGCGGCTGTTCTCAAGGCCAAGGACCACGCGCTGATAGTCCGGCCGGTTCTCCAGCGCGATGCGAATAAGTTCTTCCTGATCTTCGACCGGGAAGAATTTCTCAGTCAGTTCACCTGCCAGCACATGGACGAGATCCGGCTTTTCACCGATGGCAATGTTCAGAGCCGCAAGGGTTGTCACTAACTTGCTTTCGGATTCCAGCTTCCGCTGGCCGGCATTAGCAAATTCGACCTCGGCAGCTAGCAGGTCGGCCTCGGTTGTCATTCCTACATCGACCATGTCTCGCGTCTTCTTTCGGTTCGCGTCGGCCGTTTTCACCGCTTCTGTGGAGACATTTACCATTCCGCGATCGAGGATAACGCCGAAATAGGTCCTGACTACGTCGAATCGCAATCGCTGACGCGTCTCCTCGGCCGCAAGCTCCGCTTGCCTCTTTGCGATCGAAGCAGCGGACACGCGGGACTTTGTCTGCCGTTGGTCAAAAAGCGGAAGCTGAAGGTTTACCTGCGAACGAAAATTGACGAGGCTATCCGGTTTGTTAAGCGAATCTATTGAAAAGTTTGAAGGTCCGAAACGGCCCTGTTCCAAAAGCGAGCCAAATACGAAGACGGGATTATTACTGCCCACGACCGATTGAGTGAAGCTCACGGTCGGAAGCGTTCCTGTTCTTGCCTCACGGATCTTCCATTCGGCGATCCTGACCTTTGATTCGGATATCTTGGTGATCGGATTGCCGTCGATGGACCTTTGCACCGCCGTTCGGAGGTCGAGCGTTGGCGGGATCCCTGTTTGCGCGGCGGCCGCCGAAACAAGAAATGCTATCGCAGCCAACGATGCCGGGAACCATGAGGACATCAGCCTCCGTTTTGGTCTTGATCGGCAGGGCTTCATTTGGGAATGTCCTTGTTATGCATCAGAACTATTGGTCCTTAAGGCCGGCCATTCGCAGAAAGGCCATCATCGGACACCAACCGGAGAAAGCCGACTGAACAAGATTCAGCCCCACAAATCCGGTGAACAAGAGGAAATACGGGCTAACGTAATACCCGAGTAGTACGCTGATAAACACAAAACTGCCGGCTATCAAACGAAGGGCTTTTTCGACCGTCATATTTTTAGACCTCGCCAATCAAAATCATATTCTACTATATCGTTATATAGTAGTTGTAGATTAGGATAATTCTTTATTGGGTGTCAACTCTTGATGAAGAATATCACAGAAATAGGGACATAATGTGATATTAGTCACAGTGTCACGATTGTCAATATATATAGTGATATAGTAATATGACTCTATTCGGGGAAATTTTGCACGGTAAATTGTCAGGATCGACAGAATGAAAAAACGAAGAGACCTAAATGATGCAGCTCTCGAGATGATCGCGAGCCGATTCAAGTTGCTATCGGAGCCTACGCGCCTCAAGATACTGCATACGCTGGGCGACAGAGAGATGAACGTCAGTGAATTGGTCGCTGCAACAGGCGCAAATCAGGCGAATGTTTCTAAACATCTCGGGATACTGTACGACGCCGGTGTAGTTACCCGCCGAAAAGAAGGCCTTACCGTTAATTATCAGGTCGCCGACGAAACCATATTCGAGTTATGCGACGTTGTCTGCTCCCGGCTTAAGACACATTTTGATCTGCGCCGCCTTTCACTGAACCAATTGCTGCCGGATGTTGATCCTGCTGCGGAATAGGCCTCCGGCGAAAATTTTCCGGGTCAAAGGTCGGAAAAACTCACACCTAAGTGCAAACTAATTCATAGTTTTTGTCCTTTCTCACCAGCTTTCTTTCAAAATCCCCAAGGATTTGGTAGTTTCGCCGCCATTCATCTGGCACATCACTTGCGAACAGCCAACCCATGACATGCTCGACCCGGCGAACAGCAGCCGTGCCGAGACCACGGCTTATGTTGTTGCCGCAGGTAAAAGCAAAGTACCAAAGAGAGGGCTAAGTGACCGACTCATCAAACCAAAAATTCCTCATTGTCAGGCGGGAAGACTTTTCCGACGTTACTTTCCTGCTTGAGATCAGCCATCCAATGATGGCGAGGGCCGCAAAGCCCGGACAGTTTGTGATCGTAATGTCACATGCGGAAGGCGAAAGGATCCCGCTGACCATAGCCGATTTCGACCGGGACAAAGGGACGATCACGCTCGTGATCCAGGCCGTCGGCAAAACGACTCTTGAGATGCAGCGAAACTGTCAGGCGGGAACCGCGCTCTACGGACTCGCGGGACCGATGGGGATCCCTAGCCATCTCAGCGATGCAAAGAAAGTCGTTTGTGTTGGCGGAGGTCTCGGGGTAGCACCGGTCTTTCCTCAAGCTCGAGCTTGGAAAGAAAGCGGCGCATATGTGATCGGCGTGCTCGGGTTTAGGAACAAAGACCTCATTTTTTGGGAGGACAAATTCCGTGCGATCTGCGACGAACTGATCATTTGTACCGACGACGGATCAGCCGGCATTCAGGGATTTGTGACTGACGGCATCAGGCTCGCGCTCGAAAAGCACCCGGATATCGAAGAGGTCGTCGCGATCGGCCCGCCGGTAATGATGAAGGCGAGTGCCGAGGCGACGCGTCCTTCGGGAGTTAAGACGATGGTCAGTCTAAACCCGATCATGGTCGACGGCACCGGTATGTGCGGCGGCTGCCGCGTAAAGGTCGGCGAGATAGTCAAGTTTGCGTGCGTTGACGGGCCGGATTTCGATGGCCACCAGGTCGATTTCGACGACCTGATGATCAGACTTCGGCGTTACAAAGAAGAAGAACAGGTTGCTAAGGAACGATGGTCAGAGACCTGCAGGATGCGCGGCATCGGCAGCGAGGCTGTTTCAGTGAATTAGTTCAGATTGATGTCACGGAGTATTTTCCAGATGGCTAAAAAACGGACAGTACGAAGTATTCCACAAGCGCGGACTCCTGTCCGCGAACTCGATCCCATTGTAAGGGCGTCGAATTTTGAAGAAGTGAACTGCGGCTACACGGAACCCGAGGCGATACTCGAATCGACGCGGTGTTTGTTCTGCCCCGAACCAAAGTGCATTGATGGCTGTCCGGTCAATATCGACATTCCCGGCTTCATATTAAAGATCGGCGAGAAGGACTTTCGCGGAGCCTACGACGTAATAACGGGGACAAATCTGCTGCCTGCCGTTTGCGGACGCGTCTGCCCGCAAGAGAATCAGTGTGAGGGCGTCTGTGTGGTCGGCGAAACACTGATCCCGGTAGCCATAGGGCGGCTTGAGAGATTTGTAGGTGACCTCGCGATAGAGAACAACTGGGTGAACCGGCCCTATATAGAGCCGACAAAATTCAAGATCGGCATCGTCGGTTCGGGCCCGGCGGGTATGGCCTGTGCAGCGGATATGGCAAAGGCCGGCTGCGACGTGACCGTTTATGAAGCATTTCATGAACCCGGCGGCGTTCTCCGATACGGGATACCCGATTTTCGACTGCCGAATTCGATCGTCGATGCAGAGATCGAGAAACTCATGGAGCTTGGTGTCAAGTTTGAATGCAATACGCTAGTCGGAAGGCTATTCACGATCGAGCAGATGATCAAGGAACTCGGATTCCACGCCGTGTTCATCGGCACCGGAGCCGGGTATCCGACAATGCTCGGCATTCCCGGTGACTCGCTCAATGGCGTGCTTTCGGCCAACGAGCTTCTGACCAGATGCAATCTGATGAAGGCCCGTGATTTTCCAAACGTTGATACCCCGCTGCCGCTCGGCAAGCATGTCGTCGTCGTCGGAGCCGGTAACACGGCCATGGACGCTCTTCGTGTAAGTAAGCGGCTCGGCGCCGAGACGGTGACCTGCATTTACCGCCGTTCCAAGGCAGAAGCTCCGGCACGTGCGGAAGAGGTCCATCACGCCGAACAAGAAGGTATTGAATTCCACTGGCTTAGCAATCCTGTCGAGATACTTGACGATGGTGAAGGTTCGGTCTGTGCCGTGAGGTGCGTACGAATGGAACTCGGAGAGCCGGATGATTCTGGCCGAAGGCGGCCGGTACCGGTTCCGGGCAGCGAATTTGAGATCGAAACGGATCAGGTGGTCTTCGCGATCGGAACGAACGCAAATCCGATAATCGGTCAGACCTCAAAGCTAAAGCTGAACAAACGCGGATACATAGCGACGGACGACGATCTGATGACCTCGATGGCGGGAGTCTTTGCGGGCGGCGACATCGTAACCGGAGCGGCAACGGTCATCGAAGCAATGGGGGCAGGACGGAAGGCAGCTCGCGGAATTAAGGCCTATCTCGGCATCCGCGACACCGGGCCGATCGAGCGGAACGAAACGCTCTTTGGCATCAGTAGTCGTGAACACAATTTTGTGAGGGTCAGGGCGGCATGATAATGGCACTTGATGACATAACTAAATCGATAAAAACGGCCGCAAACGGCCACAACGGCAACCGTGTTTCAGCCCGGCTCAAGGAACACATCGTAGAGATCATCAGCGATTCGGGCGAAGGCGCACAGAAGTGCGGACAGTCGTTCGGCTCGATCGTCGCGAGAATGGGCCACGGTGTTTGGACCGTCGAGATCATCCCGGCGGAGATCCGGCCGCCGGCTCGCAGCGTCGCAGGTGCGAGCGGCAACCGTATAAGAATAGGTGAAAAGCGCGTGACCAACGGCGGCAACGAGACCGACCTTGTGATCGCGTTCAATGAACAGGTCCTTCTCGGCCGCGTACGGTCCAAAGAGTTAAAGCCGGGCTGCACCATCCTCCTCGAATCAATGTGGCGCCAGAGCCCGGATCCGAAGGTCCAGCGGTCATACGTCGAAGCATACGAACAATTGGTTGCCGCGGGCTATCGTGTGTACGAGATACCGATGGAGGACGAGTGTCACAAGCTCGTCTCGGACTCGCGAAAAGGCAAAAATATGTTTGCCCTCGGCATACTGTGCAGCATTTACAGTCTCGACCTTCAGATCGCCCGTGATCAGGTGAAGCTGACGTTTGCCAAGAAGTCGGAAAAAGTGATCGAGACGAACATCAGCCTTCTTGAGGCAGGATTCAACTGGGCCGATGGCAACCTGGATTTCAAGTACGAGATACCGGCCGCAAAGGTAAGCGAACCTCAGATCGTCGTAAACGGCAACACCGCTCTCGCGTTAGGGGTGCTCGCATCGGGTATGGAGATCTGTGCGATGTATCCGATAACGCCCGCAACATCGGCGTCCCATTACCTCAGCGATGCATTTGAGAAGGTCGGCGGCGTAGTACATCAGGCCGAAGACGAGATCGCAGCGTGTGCTTTTGCCATCGGAGCTTCTTACGCCGGCAAGTGCACGGTCACGATAACTTCCGGGCCCGGCTACTCACTAAAGCAAGAGGCGATCGGCCTCGCTGTTATGGGCGAGATCCCGCTTGTGGTCGTAAACGTGATGCGCGGCGGTCCAAGCACCGGACAGCCAACAAAGACCGAGCAAGGCGACCTGATGACGACGATATTCGGCAGTCATGGCGACGCGCCGAAAGTAGTGATCGCTCCGGGAACGATCGAAGAGTGTTTTTATTCGGTCATCACTGCAAGAAAGATCGCCGAGACGTTCAACATGGTCGTTGTTATCCTCTCGGACGCAAATCTCGCAACTTCACAGCAGCCATTTGCACGGCCCTCGTTCAACGAGGCCTGGATGGCGCCGCCGATCGATCAGAGCGCAGTTCCCGCCGGCTCAAAACCTTACGATTGGGATCCCAAGACCGGCTTGGCACGTCGATTCATCCCCGGACAGCCAGGCGGAATGCATACATTGACGGGACTCGCTCACGACGTGAACAGCCATGTCGCATACGATCCGGAGATCAACCAACAGGGCATGCGTGCACGAAGCTTAAAGCTCGCTGCATTGCAAAAAACGCTCCGTCCTCCGACGGTCTTTGGCGACCCGACCGGCGATCTGCTTGTGATCGGTTGGGGAAGTACCAAAGGCGCGATCGAAGAAGCTGTAGAAGAACTGCGGGAAGAAGGCAAACGTGTTTCTTCGCTCCATCTGACGTTCATACAGCCGATGCCGCCGGGGATCAAAGAGATCCTCTCGGGGTTCAAGAAGATCATCACGATCGAGAATAATTGGAGCGACGATCCGAATGACGAGATCATCGACGAAACAAATCGACGATATTCGGCGCTCGCAATGCTGCTCAGGTCTCGGTACCTATTCGACATCGATTGCTGGAGCGAGTGTCGCGGCGCGGCGCTCAAACCGAATACAGTTAGACGCGTGATCATGGAGGCACTCTCATGAAGGCAGCGACCCAACAGATAAGCGTCAGCGAATGCCTGCTCAAGATGTACGACGAGCAGCACGAGATCGAAGAT
>CAYTDJ010000033.1:0-12120 GCA_964436265.1 uncultured Chloracidobacterium sp.
AGCCGCCGCCTTGATCGACTCTTCGTCAGTCTGATCGACCTCAAGTCCCAGGGCTTCGGCCGCAAGCGTATGAACGTATGTGCGTGTCCCGAGAGTGTCCTGACGGACAAATGCCCACGAGAAATTCGGCTCTATGCCGGACGAAGTTTCGGCTACAAGTGAGATCGTCCCGGTTGGGGCGATCGTGGTTACTTCATAGTTTCTCGGCGTGAGGGGAATGTCGGGCGAAATGCCGACCTCGTCGTAAAGAAACGATGCATACGAATCTTTGTTTTTCTCCAATTCGGGAAAGGTTCCTTTTTCAGCGCCGAGACGAAGCGATTCCATCCAAGCTTCGCGACGGATGAAACCCATAACCTGTTCCATCAATTCGTTCGAAGCATCGTCACCATATGAAATGCCAAACTTCAAACAGAGATCGGCAAACCCCATGATGCCGAGCCCGACGGGCCGTGTTCGTTTTACCACGTCATCGATCGCGGGCAGCGGGAAGTAGCCGGCATCAACGACATTATCGAGAAACCGGGTGCAGAGATGCGTCACGCGCGCAAGGTTGTCCCAATCGATCTCGCCATCATTGTAGAACTTAGCTACGTCGATCGAACCGAGATTGCAGGAATTGTTGAAATGCAGCATCTGCTCGCCACATGGATTGCAGGCGTATATCGGGCCCATCGACGACATCATGTGATTGTGCCGGTTGACCTCGTCGATAAAGATGATGCCGGGCTCAGCATACTTATGTGCCGAGGCGATGATCCGATTCCAGATGTCCGGAGCGTAAACCATGCCGGGCAACGGCGGCTCTTCAATGGAGCAATCGGAAAGATCTGCGGCTTCAAAAGCTAGTTTGTCCGCAAATGTTGCCGTCGTTCCATCCGGACGGCGATAGACTACGTAGTCGGACCCGGTTACGGGATCGTAGATCGGTTCGTTCCACGGATCTTCCTTAAACTCGGTCTGGAACCACACTCCGCTGTCAACGGCTTCCATAAAAAGATCAGAGACAGTGACTGAGATATTGAAATTAGTGAGACTCGTCTGATCGTTCTTTGCGTGTATGAACCGAAGTATGTCCGGATGCTTTACGGAGATGATGCCCATATTCGCACCGCGCCGAACCCCGCCCTGCTTCACCACCTCGGTCGTCTGATTGACGATGTTCATGAAGCTGACCGGGCCGCTGGCCACGCCGCGTGTCGAATTGACCATTGAACCTGCGGGCCGCAGGAATTCATATGTCATCCCGGTGCCGCCCCCGGTCTGGTGAATGATCGCGACATTTTGCGCGTGTTCCATGATGCCTTCGATAGAGTCAGGCACATTCAAAACGAAACATGCGGCAAGTTGGCCTTTTGGTTTGCCAGCATTTACAAGACACGGCGTGTTCGGAATGAACTCGCGAGCAAACATAACGGCCGTCATGTCGTTATAAAACTGATTTTGCTTTTGCGAATCAGTCTCAGCACGAGACACGTGGCCGACCACACGGCGGACGATATCATTCCAGGTTTCGAGCGGGTTACCTCTTTCGTCCTTGATCGAATAACGCTTTGCGATGACCTTTTGAGCGTTTAGCCCCAGCGGCTTATAATCACGGCCGGCCGCCGTCGCTGTTCCGCCGCCACCATTTTTTGGGGCAAGTCCGCCCGCTACTGTTTTTTCGAAGACAGTGCTCATAGTCGCTCGAATCTCCTTTCGATTAACTAAACTTTAACATTTGAAACCGGGTGTATGAAGTTGATTGAGGTTGTTTTGCTGTGGCTTTGGGTTGCAAGCTGAAGCTGCAAAAAAGACCTTCAATAAATGGAGAATAAATCCGTACGGCCGAGTTTGTCAACGAAAAAATACACAATATCTTGTGTTAAACCGTTAAATCACAACAATAGAAAGCGTAAGTTGAAGTGTTTGTTTAACTTGCGGACTTTAGTGCCCTTCACCGCATCTAAATTTGACTTTTGATGTTTCGATTTCCAAAACTGTTATTTATGGACAAGCTCGTACAGGGGATAGCGGCCGACGGTTCTATAAGGGTCTTTTCGGCAATTACCACAAACACTGTGGCCGAAGCGATCCGACGCCATCAAACCTCACCGACCGTTTCAGCGGCGTTGGGCCGGACGATGACCGGAGCGTTAATGATGGGTGCGTCACTAAAGGCGTTTGACCGGTTAACTGTAAAGATCGAATCTGACGGGCCCGTTGGAGGCATTACTGCAGAGGCGAGTCCGGGAGGAAAGGTCAGAGGCTACGTGAAGAATGCGGTTGCCGAATTACCATCGAAAACTAACGGTAAGTTTGACGTGAGCGGTATCATCGGAGAAGGGACATTCTACGTGATCCGCGAAGCCGGGTTTGATATCGGATTTAGGCCGGAACCATATGTCGGTTCTGTGCCGATCGTTTCAGGCGAGATCGCAGAGGACTTTGCATACTATCTAGCAAAGTCGGAACAGATCCCTTCGGCAGTAATGTTGGGAGTGCTGCTTCAGAACTCGGAACCGTTTGTAACTGCCTCAGGCGGTGTGATGATCCAAATGCTTCCGGGCGCAAACGAACATCTGATCACCATTATCGAGGATACGATCGCCCATGCACCGCATCTGACCACGCTCATCGACGGTTCGACACATCCTGCGGATCTCCTCGAGATCGCCTTGGGCGAGATCGATTTTGAGATACTTGAAGAAAGCAACATAGCTTTCGAGTGTACTTGCTCGATGGAAAAGGCGAAGGCTATGGTGACTGCGTTAGGAAGGGAAGAGGTCGAGTCGATGCTAAGAGAGCAGAAAGGTGCAGCGATGAACTGCGGTTTTTGCAATGAAAACTATTCGCTCGGTGAGGCGGACCTTACTTCGATCCTTTCCGAACTTGGATGACAACTGGCTGCGTCCAGGCGAGATTTCCATTTGATTCGATGATCTTGACGCGGACATAGCCTTCGTTGCCTTTCATCTTGTAGATAGCCGAACCGGAGAAAAACTCCTGCAGCAGCTTTCCGCCCTGACCGATAAATTGTATTCGATACTTACTCCATCGCTCTTCTTTGACCTTAATAGTTACTGATCTGGAGTCGGTCGCAAACTCAGAAAGTTCCACTCCTGTCGAGGCATAGAAATCCCCGTTGTCGAGGGCTTGTAGTATCGCTTTTGGCGTAAGTTCAGATGCCCGGACCATTACCCAGCCATGGCCCGGCGTCGGTACCGTTCTGTTCCCCAGTTTTCTTACCGTGTGAACATCATCGCTCGCGACCCCGTAAATAATTCGGCCGGACGTTAGCACGCGGTCCCAGATCTCCTCAGTTGATGGAGAATCGCCGCCGCCTAGGTTGTTTACTTGCGGGTGAGCGTTGTATAGCTCAAACAGCATGACATTTTTGGTTCTCGCGATGGTCTCCGCGGTCAATGCCCAACCGAAATTAGGGTGATTGATCTGTGGCACGCCGCCGAGCAAGCGAATGGCATCGACGTTTGCCTGAATATTTTCAAGGGAAGCGTTTCCTCGTTTTGGCTGCGTGACTGAGGTTGTGCCGAGAGCGTTTACGTGATGGGGCTTGCCTCCGGTGCGGTCGGTGACTTCCTGTCCGCTGATGACTAAAAAATCTCCCGCTTTACCGAACGCGGAATTCAGCGGCTCGACCGGCGTGATGAATTCATGATCGGTCATCACCAGGAAATTGTAGCCGTTGTCGCGATACCATTTCACGACCTCGTCAGGGGTGGAATCTCCGTCACTATTGAGCGTGTGGGTATGCGTGTTTCCTTTGTACCAGCGAAAGGAGGAGTGCTGTTGCCCGATAAGAATAGTCGAAAATAGGACGATAACGAGGAATGTACGGATCATAGTTTCAAACCGTCAATCGGCCAACGAACGGTAGTTGCCGTGATAATACACTAGTGGGTCACCTTCGCGGACGATCGCGTTTTGAACTTCGCCGAGAAAGATGGAATGATCGCCGCCGTCCAGAGGTTTTTTCAGTTTGCATTCAAGCGTCACGATCGAACCGGGCAAATAGGGAATGCCGTTCTCCCCGATCACGTGTTCGGTGTCAAGGAATTTGTCGTCATAGACAGTGGCGAAATGTTCCGAAACATTTGCCTGATCGGACGCAAGAACATTTACATTGAACGATCCCGATTCGCCAAATGCGTAGTGACTTCCGGCCGAACGTTCAATACAGATCAGAACAAGCGGCGGGTCAAGGGAAACAGAACAGAATGCGGAAACGGTGATACCGTGAAGCTTCCCGTTACCGTCTTTGGTTGTTACGACCGTTACACCGCTTGCAAAGCGGGACAATGCGGTACGAAAATCGTCGGATGAAACAGACATTGGTTTAACGAAAATCTATCTTATCAACAAGTAAGAATCAAAATCGGCGCGAATTGATAATCGCCGGGCGATAACTGATAATCGGCTTTTTATGTTTGACCTCAGTGAGTTTTTTAGCGAGATAAGCGAACTTGTTACGGCTGAGCTTGACAGGTTGATACCGGTCAACGGGCCGGGCCCGCAAAACCTCCGCGACGCCATAAGGTGGAGCCTGTTCGGCGGAGGCAAACACTTTCGGCCGGCCTTGGTCTTTTCCGTGGGACGGACGTTTGGAGCGGCGGACCAAAGACTCTTGCGAACGGCGGCGGCCGTTGAAATGCTGCACACTTACTCCCTGATCCATGATGATCTGCCGTCAATGGACGACGACGACCTGCGCCGCGGACGGGCCACGTGTCATGTCAAATTTGGCGAATCGACGGCCATATTGGCGGGAGATGCCTTACAGGCCTTGGCGTTCCAGTCGATCGTCGAGGACAAGAATCTAGAAAGTGAAGTGAGGATCGAACTACTTGCGGGTATGGCCAGGGCTGCCGCAAAAATGGTACGCGGACAGCAGCTTGATCTCGAATCCGAAGGAAAGGTACTCGAACTGGAGTCTGTCGAGAATATCCATGCTAACAAGACAGGTGCGTTGATCGCATTCTCAGCGAATTCGGGGGCTCTGATAGCGGGCGCAACTGAAAGCGAACGAGGTGCGATCGACGAATATGCGACTGGACTAGGATTATTGTTTCAGATAACTGACGATCTGCTTGATGTGACGCAGCCGACCGAGGCGTTAGGCAAGACAGCAGGAAAGGACAAGGAAGTTGGAAAGGGAACTTACCCGAGCGTTCTTGGTATCGACGAAACGCGCCAGAAAATTAAGGAGGTCCGCGACCAAACTATCGGTGTACTTGAAGGGCTTGCGCTGGACACGTCATCGTTAAGAGCTATCTCCGATTTTCTAGTCACACGAGGCCATTAGCTTCGCTGTATGTTTGCCAGGAGTTCTTTTGTCCGTTCAAATGCACCGACCATTGCCGGGTCGAGATTGCCTTCTAAACTGCTGGTTTCGAAGATCTGAAAGGCGGTCTGAAGTTCGGATCGAGCTTCGCGCATGTCATTGTTGGCGGCACCGTTTGCTCGTTTTATCAGCATTTCAGCAAATTCCAATCTGATAGTGGCGTTGTACAACAGCTGCAGAGTGTCCGCATGTGCCCGAACTTGGCCTGAATCCAGTTTCAGAGCTTTTCTAAAAAATCCTTCAGATTCCGGAAACGCATCTTTCTCTCTATAGGCTATCGCGATCCCGGAGTATGAATCGCGAAGATTGTCAGCAGCGAAAGCATTTTTTGGATCGCTTGCGATTATTTTTTCCTGGATCGATATGGCTTTTTGAAATTCTGAGATCGCGCGGTCGAACTCCCTTAAGAGGTTCAATGCTTCACCCAGCCCCCTATGGCTGAACGATATCCCGAGACGGGCCTCGATACTTTCCGGCGTTTCGGCAATTATTTCGCTGTCATATCGCAGTGCCCTCTCATAACATTCTCGAGCCGAAGCCCCATTACCTGAATACCGATAGACGCTGCCAAGATTCTTATAGGTCAAAGAGGCACTTCGGCGGAATCTCTTGTTTCCTGCCCCGTTATTATAGAGTCTTTCATAGATCGAGGCGGCCTCGGTAAATCTGTCGATGGCGCCCTGTGTGTCCCCGGCCCTTCGAACGGCATGTGCTCGATCCCACAACCCTCGGGCATAGTCAGACTCAGCTTGTTCTTTGTCCGGGTTTATTCCGCGAAGCCGTTCGTAGATCTCAAACAAACGGACGGAGAATTTATCTCTATCCGCAATAGAAAGATCCGCAAGTATTGTCTGATTGGCAAGCAATTGTGCCAGCTGACGTTGGTCCGCTACGTTCGAAGGATCGGCCGCAGCCAATTGTTCCTGTATGGCTAATCCCTTACGGATACTCTCGATGGCGGCGTCCTGGTCGCCCAGATCGCCGGTCCCATTTGTCATCCCTTGGATCTCGGCGAGTTTTAGATAAGCCTTCACCATTTCACGCTGAAAATCCGGGTCACCGCCGCTGTCCTGTGAGACGGCATCGAGATATCTGATCGTTTCGCCGATAAGTTTGGCTTTCGCTTCGGTAGCGCCGGGCAAGTCTTTGATGCGCTCATAATGGTCAAAGAGGATCGAATTCGCATAGCGCCGGCCTTCGACAAATCTAGCCTCTGCTTTGGAGCGTTCCCAATTCGCCTGGCTATATTGATACCCGGCGAGGCCGGCCAGGCTCGCTAATGCCGCAATAGCGACGGCCGCAGATGAGACGGCGACTCTGTGGCGTTTGATGAATTTCCCAAATCGATATGAAAACGAGTCTGCAGTTGCCTTTACCGGCAGGCCTTTCAAGTATCTTTCAATATCCTCAAGGAGTTCCTGCACGGACTGATATCTGCGTTCAGGTTCCCGGCGAATGGCTTTCATTATGATGTTGTCGAGGTCGCCTCGAAGCAGTCGGGGATCTATCACAAACGCATCATTTGAAGCAATTGCAGCCGACTCATCGGTCTTTCGTTCCGATGCCGTATCGGTCAAGCCATCGTGCTTTCGCGTAGACAGCCCAATTGTCGATGCGACGGCTACAGATGGCTTTCGCGGATCTAGTGTGCTGATCGCTTCGACTATTGCTAAAGGGTTATTACCAACTGACCGAAACGGGCGAACACCCGTAAGCAGCTCGTAGAGGATGACCCCTAGGCTGTAAACATCGGTGAGAGTGGAGGTCGCTTCGCCTAAGATCTGTTCCGGCGAAGCGTACTCCGGCGTCAGCACGCGAAACTGGGTTGCCGTTGCGGCGTCGCTTTCCGCGTTCCAGTCAGGTTGAAGCACTTTTGCGATACCAAAATCGAGCAATTTAGGCTCGCCGTCTTCCGAAACAAGGATATTCGACGGCTTCAAGTCACGATGTACTACCAGATTCTGGTGGGCGTAACTGACTGCCGTACATGCTTTTACGAATATTCCGAGCCTCCGCCTCACATCCGACCCTTCAGCATCACAAAAGGCTCTGATCGATCTGCCCTTGACGTACTCCATTACGAAGTAGGGAAGGCCGTCGGGTGTCGAGCCTCCGTCGAGCATTCGGGCGATGTTTGGGTGTTCAAGGTTGGCAAGTATCTGTCGCTCCATCAAAAAGCGCTTTAGTACGGCCTCGGTGTCCATTCCGCGCTTGATCAGCTTCAATGCGACCTTATGTGAGAAACTTTCACCGCTCTGTTCGGCGAGGTAGACCGTTCCCATTCCACCCGACCCTATGACGTCCATCAATCGATAACCGTCGATCTCCGTTCTTTCGGAGATCTCAGGACCATTTCCAGCCAGGCCATGTTCCATGGCGAATGGCGTTTCCATAAATGCCCCAGCAGTTCGGTCTGCGGCAATCAACCTTTCAACCGAAACGCGCAGATCAGAGTCAAGGCGGTTCAGGAATTTCGCTCGATCCAAATCGCCCAGCACCTTTGCCTCGGCAAAGGCTTTTTTGATCCTCTGCCAACGATTCGCTTTTCCTTCAATTGCCCGATCTTGGTCCAACATTCATTTAATGACCGATACTTGTACACTTATCAAGGTCTGTTGAAATGGCATCAGCTCTTGCCGCTTCCTCACCGGTAGTCAGGCCCGCATCTCGAAACTCTTTAAGGACGTCAAAGGCCGCACGCAACAGGCGGCAGCCGATCGCTGCTTCATTAGAACCATTCTTCCCTTTTGGATCCCTGATCGAGTTCAAGAGATGGGCTCGACCCAATTGTTCACGCAAGCCTGCCGCACTGAAAGCGAGAAGCTTATCGTTGGGATCGGCCGACATTAGCCTTTCAAACTCCTCTAGGGTTGGGGATAAGAGTCGAATTGCCTCGTCCAATCTACCCGTTCTAACCAGTATTTCACCCTTGTTTTCTTCAGCCGCGCGAACGACCGCAGCGAAATCGGCATTCTGCTGATCGCTCGCGGCGATTTCCTTGGACATCGAGAGGGCCTTATCCGCATCGGCAACCGCCTCACCGCATCTGCCAAGTTCGCACTGCGTTTTCGAAACGTATAGGTACGAAACGGCAACGTCACGTCGATAAGTGATGTTTGACGGCTCCAACGACCAAGCCGTTTTTCCAATATCTAGTGATTTCTGATAATAGGCCAGTGCCTCAGCTTTCTGGCCGAACGAGGTTAGGATCTCGGCATACATGTCGTTCACGGTCGAGAGCGATTTAAGAAGCTCCGCATGACCAGGATTCTTCTCAACTTCGGCTTCGAGGATCGCGATCGCCTTCCTGGAATTTTCCGCCCCGACATCTGCCTTTCCCAACGCTCCGTTCGCACGGCCAAACCTCGCATACGCTGCAGCAAGATCGATGACGAAATCGGGGTCGCTCCCTAGTTCGGCTTCGAGCGGGACAACCAACTCCAAAGCTTTGCGGCAGTTTTCTAAATAGCCGTCCAGATCGGCGTTCTGAAAACTTGTTTCGGCGAGCTTGGTATATCCCTGCGACAGTTTCCAGACCAATTTTGGTTCACTAAAGCCACGGTCGACCAAAGAACGACGAATATCGAACGACCGTTTATAGCTTTCCTCAGACTTTTCACGTTGGCCAAGATTGGAGCGGGCCATGCCGCCCTGAAGGTCGCCGATCCTCTGATAAGCATCCGCGAGTTCCGTCAAAAGATATGGGTCGGTAGGATTTTCGGCCGCGAGACGATCAAGGTATTCGAGGGCTTTCGAGACCAGCAGTTCTCGCGCCGGTGTTGAACCCGGCAGTTGTTCGATGGCGTCGTGAATCTCATAGAGGACGCTCTTGGAGAGCGCTCGTGTCTCATTGAACTGACGTTCGGCACGGGCGCGTTCAGCATTTGCCACCTGATATTGCCATCCGGTTACGGCCGTCGTTCCAATGAGCAAAGCCGCAGCGGCCGCAGAAACAGCTACTGCAGCTTTATGTCTTCTTACGAACTTTCCAAGACGGTAACCTATGGAGTCCGCAGTTGCTTTGACGGGCAATCCCTTAAGATATCGGTCGACATCGTCGAGAAGTTCGGTCACCGATTGGTAACGGCGTTCAGGCTCGCGACGGATAGCCTTCATTACAATGTTATCGAGGTCGCCGCGAAGAGCTCTTGCATCCGGAGTCGCCGTACGAATGACCGATCTTATGGGTACATCCCCGGTCGGATGGGCTTCGTAAACAAGTGTTCGTTTGTCATCGTTCCGTGTAATGTCGTCGTGTTCGGATGCAGCAGCAGAGGGTTTCTTCGGATCCTTTGTGCTGATCGCGGCTGCGAGGGCAGAAAGGTCACGCCCATGTACTTGAAACGGACGTACTCCGGTGAGCAGCTCATAAAGCACAACGCCGAGGCTATAGACATCTGTCAAGGTAGATGTGGCCTCGCCGCGAAGCTGTTCCGGAGAGGCATATTCCGGCGTGAGAACTCGAAATTGTGTCGCCGTTGCAGCGTCATTATCCGCGTTCCAATCAGGCTGGAGGACTTTAGCAATGCCGAAATCGAGCAATTTCGGTTCGCCGTCCTCGCCGACAAGAATGTTTGAAGGTTTCAGATCACGATGAACTACGAGATTCTGATGAGCGTATATTACTGCTGAACAGACTTTCGAGAATAAACGAAGCCGTGACTTAAGGTCAGAGTTCTTTGCCTCACAATAGGCTCGGATAGAATCTCCCTTAACATACTCCATCACAAAGTACGGTAGTCCGTCGGGAGTCGATCCGCCATCAAGCATTCTGGCGATATTCGGGTGCTCCAGGTTCGCGAGTATCTGCCGCTCGATCAGGAAACGCTTGAGGACAGATGACGTATCCATCCCACGCTTTATAAGCTTGAGCGCAACGCGCTGTGAGAACCCCTCACCTTGCTGGTCTGCAAGGTAAACAGTTCCCATTCCACCCACCCCGATCTGCTCGATAAGCCGGTAATCGTCGATATGGTCGCCCGCGACAGCCGAACGGTCATCACGGTCCTTGCTTCCTTGTTCGATCAAGAACGGATCTTCTATGAACCTACCCGCGTCTGATTCGGCATTGAGGAGACTTATGACATCCGGTTGTATATCGGCGGGAAGGGAACTTACGAAGATCGACCTATCCTCGGCAGTCATTTCGACGGCACGCGAGAAGGCAGATTTAATTTCTTTCCAACGACTAGGATCCATGGTTCAACGGAAACTACGCGGAAATCGGCCGGGAATCGGCTCAAGAGCCGTTGACGCGATCGAATAACCAGGCCCGGGCGATCGACCATTCGCGTTTTATCGTCGCGGGAGAGACTTTCATGACCTCGGCGGTTTCTTCGATCGTCAGGCCGCCAAAATATCGCAGCTCAACGATGCGGCACTGATCAGGGTCAAATTCTGCAAGTTCCTTCAGGGCGGCGTCGAGGTCGAGAAGCTGCTTGTCCACGTCAACCGAAATCGACGGCACGTCATCGATGTTGATCCGTTCGACACCACGCTTCAGAGAACGTCGCGAACGGGCCGCATCGATCAAGATGCGCCGCATCGCCTGAGCGGCGATCGCGAAAAACTGTCCCCGGTTCTGCCAGTCGACCGACCGCTGGTTTGTGAGTTTGAAATAAGCTTCGTGAACGAGTTCCGTGGTTTGGATCGAAACGGCATGCTCGCGGTTTAGGAAGCTGCCGGCCAGGCGACGCAATTCATCATAGACGATCGGCAAAAGCTCATCCAACGCTTCGCGGTTTCCTTTATTTTTCCCCAGTTCGTTAAGAAGGAGCGTGACTTCGGTCGCCATAAAAAGATTGAGCCGATTTTAACACAATGTCCGCGTAGTGTTGACAATTCGGGCATAAATTCCTTTTGACGCGTGAATATGGGCGATTCAAGCGGTTAGGGTACTCAAAAACAGTTAAACCAAAACCGGGGGACCGGAAACAACGGTTGAAATAGAATGCGAATACTGTGCAGGTTCGTATTCGTATTTTTGATCGAGGTCAATCGACTCGGTCTGATCGCGGAATCCATAAGATACAGATCAAAAACATCAAGAATCATCTCGTTTTACGGCATTATCCTGCGGCTGAAATGCGTACGCACATGTTTCAAAAAGTGAGAAAAGTATGAAAATTGAAAAATTCTTGTTGACCGCGATATTGGTGATGTTAAGTTCGGGTATTGCGGTTGGGCAAACAACCTCCTTTACCTATCAAGGAAGCCTGAAGAGCGGCGGGGTCGATGCAAACGGCAACTACGACTTCGAGTTTGCTTTGTTCGACGCTGTTTCGAGCGGCACTCAATTGGGCTCAACCGTTGTTCGAAACTCGGTGGCTGTGATAAATGGGGTTTTCTCAGTCCCGATCGATTTTGGAAACCAGTTTCCCGGTGCAAATAGATTCCTTGAGATCCGGGTAAGAGCCTCGGGAATCGGTGGATTCAACACACTGTCGCCTAGGCAGAGCATCAGCAGTTCACTGTATTCGGTAAAAAGCCTTACGGCAGAGACAACGACGAATGCTACGACGGCCACTAACGCGACTCAGCTCGGCGGCGTCGCTGCTAGTCAATATGTCGTCACGACCGACCCGCGTCTGTCCGACCCGCGACAACCGGCTGCGGGCTCGGCGAACTACATCCAAAACGGCACATCTCAGCAGGCGGCAAGCAACTTTAACGTTAGCGGCAATGGGACCGCGGGCGGCACGTTGTCAGGTCAAAACATCAATTCGAGCTTTGAATACCGGATCGGTGGACAAACGTTTCTCAATTCGGTCGGGACGAAC
>CAYTDJ010000034.1:0-11962 GCA_964436265.1 uncultured Chloracidobacterium sp.
GCATCTAACGCGGATTGAAGCACCTTGATCTTTTCGAACAGTGTACGGTATTGATGCGGCGTCAACGCCTGTGCGCCGTCGCATAGAGCCTCTTCCGGGCATGGATGTACCTCAATGATCAAACCATCGGCCCCGACCGCAACTCCCGCTTGCGCAAGCGGTTCGACCATATAATTATGTCCCGACGCGTGCGACGGATCTATGATCACCGGCAGGTGGGAAACCCGCCGAATGGCAGGAACTATCGAAATATCAAGGGTGTTGCGTGCATGATCGGCGAACGTCCTGATGCCGCGTTCACATAGGATGACGTCATAATTTCCTTCGGACATTATATATTCAGCCGCGAGCAGGAATTCGTCCAAAGTTGCCGATAGTCCCCTTTTAAGAAGTATCGGTTTTCGGGTTTGCCCTGCATATTTCAATAGCGAGAAATTCTGCATGTTTCTGGCACCGATCTGAATGCAGTCGCCGTATTTCTCAACGAGGTCGACTCCGTGTTCGTCCATGGCCTCGGTAACGATATTCAGGCCAAAACGATCGCGAACTTCCGCTAAGATCTTCAGTCCGTCTTCGCCTTTTCCCTGAAAGGCATAGGGAGAGGTACGCGGTTTAAAGGCTCCGCCCCGGAAAAACCTGGCACCCGATGCCGCAACTACTTCGGCAACTTTGAACACTTGGTCCGCTGATTCCACTGCACAGGGGCCCGCGATCATCGCGAGCGAGCCATCGCCGATGTATGCATTTCCCACCTTAATGGCTGACTTTTCAGGACGAAGATCCTTTGAGATCAGCTTATATGGTTTCGTGACCCGTATTGCGTCCGCAACGCCCGGCAAATTCTCAAAATGGGCGGGATCGACGGAGCCTTTATTGCCAGTGATCCCGATCGCGGTTCGCGTCTCTCCCGGCATTGCATGGCCGCGATAACCAAGTTTTCCAATGATCTCCAATACCCGATCGATCTCGGACTGAGTCGCATCGGGTTTCATTACAATAAGCATAAAAAGTTTCTTTCTAGTGGGTCGGCAAAACTTAAACTCTAGATTTGCGACGTCTATTTTGCAACCGGCGGGAGCAAACCCTGAACAAATCCGGTTACCCTTTCGACCGTGTTTCCCTCAGAGATCGATCTTTCGATCTCGGCGACTATCGCCGATCCAACGACTGCTGCATCGGCATACTGCCAAACATCCGCGATCTGTTCTCTTGTTGAAATTCCAAAACCGACGGCTATCGGGAGGTCGGTATAATTTCTCGCCCGCTCCACCAACTGACGGGCAGCCGCACCGGTCTCTTTTTGCGCACCCGTAACGCCGGCACGCGAAACCGCATAAATAAACCCGCTTGCGCTCGCGGCGATTCGAGAAAGTCTCTCATCGGACGTGGTCGGCGCGATAAGAGAGATCAGATCAAGTCCGTGCCGTCCGAATATCTGTGAGGCAACATATGCTGCTTCGTTTACTGCGTCGGTAATAAGTACTCCGTCAACACCAGCATCGGATGCTTCGGCGGCTAATTTCTCAATTCCAAATCGGTAGAGCGGATTAAGATAACTGAATAGTACGATCGGAACATCTGTCGTTTTACGCACATCGCGAACCAGCTGAAGTACATCGGTTATCCGAACGCCATTCTCCAACGCACGCTGCGAGGATGCCTGAATTGTTGGCCCGTCAGCCATCGGGTCGGTAAAGGGAACACCGAGCTCGATGATGTCTGCACCGTTCGCAGCGAGCGCAAGAACGATCTCCTTGGATGTTCGCAGATCAGGATCTCCGGCCGAGACGAAAGGAATGAATCCTTTGCGTCCCACGTGTTTTAGTTGTTTGAATTTCTCGCCAATGCTGCTCATCTCAAAATATTTGTACTTACCCTGTTACTGTGCCCGTTTCTTCAATTCGTCAGCAACCGTGTTTACGTCTTTATCGCCGCGTCCCGACAGATTCACGACAATGATCGAATCTTTAGCCATTTCCGGTGCGGTCTTCAATACCTGTGCGATAGCATGAGCTGATTCGAGCGCGGGGATGATCCCCTCAGTTTCCGATAAGATTTGGAAAGCACTGAGCGCTTCCTCATCCGAAACGTTGGTGTATTCAACTCGTCGTCTATCGTGAAGATATGCGTGCTCCGGACCGATCGATGCATAATCAAGCCCCGCGGAAACCGAATGCGTCATCGCGATCTGACCATATTCATCTTGCAGGAGATAGCTCTTTGTGCCCTGAAGAACGCCGACGTTTGTACCGGTCATGAACCTCGCCGCATGTTCGCCCAGACCAGAGCCGATGCCTCCGGCTTCCACACCGATCATCTTTACACTTCTATCTTTCAGGAACTCGTAGAAAAGACCGATCGAATTAGACCCGCCGCCAACGCAGGCGATAAGCAGATCTGGCAGCCGACCTTCTTTCTCGATGATCTGCTCACGGGTCTCGCGGCCGATAATGCTCTGAAAATCGCGAACCATCAGTGGGTATGGGTGGGGTCCGAGTGCGGAACCAAGGAGATAGTAGGTAGTTTCGACGTTGGTTACCCAATCACGCAGGGCCTCGTTTATAGCGTCTTTTAGCGTACGCGAACCCGAATCTACTCCGCGTACATCGGCACCAAGCAGCCGCATTCGAAACACGTTCAATTCCTGCCGCCTCATGTCTTCCGTGCCCATGTAAACGACACATTCAAGTCCGAAATGAGCACAGACCGTTGCGGTCGCAACTCCGTGTTGCCCGGCGCCTGTTTCCGCAATGATCCTCGTTTTTCCCATTCGACGCGCCAGCAAAATTTGCCCGACGCAGTTGTTTATCTTATGTGCGCCGGTGTGGTTAAGATCCTCGCGTTTCAAATAGATCCTGGCCCCGCCGAGTTTTTCAGATAATCGCTCTGCGTAATACAGCGGGCTTGGACGACCCACGAAATCCTTGAGCAATCCGTCAAATTCCGAGCGAAATCCAGCATCGTCCCGATATGTGAAATATGCCTCAATTAGTTCGTCCAAAGGCGCAACCAATGTCTCCGGCACATAGCGGCCGCCATATTCACCCCAATATCCGAGCTCGTTTGGTTCGTAATTCGTCATCCGTTTTTTGCATTTCTAATAAATGCTTCCAATTTCATAGGGTCTTTCTTGCCTGGCGACGATTCCACCCCGCTCGCGACATCCACGGCATAAGGCCGAACGATTTCCACCGCTTCACCTACATTTTCATCATTCAGCCCGCCCGCAAGAAACAAATTGCCGACGAGCGGCTTTACGAGTAATGCCGTATTCCAGTCGAAAACGGCACCAGTGCCGCCGAACTCATTCGGTGAAAATGCATCCAAAAGTACGGTTACCGGGCCAAAATTCAGGACCTCATGCGGCGAAAATCCCACCCTCACCTGAAATGCTTTAATGATCTCCGCACCCGTTCGTCTCACTAGATCCGAGACATATCGGGGCGATTCTCCGCCGTGAAGTTGTAGTGCCCTTATACCCGACATTCGTTCGATCTCCAGTACCTGATCAATCGTTTCTCCGACAAATATGCCAACGTTCAGGATCCGGTTCGGCAGTCGGTCAATTATTTCCCTTGCCGCGAGAGGTTCTATATACCTCGGGCTTTTTTCATAAAAATTAAAACCAAGCATATCGGCGCCGAGTTCGGTTGCCATTAAAGCGTCTTCAAGATTCGTTATTCCGCAGATCTTTACCTTGGTCATATCGTTCCGACAAAACAGGTACGTTAAGTCTTACCCGTCGATCTTATTTTGTTGGGTGGTCAACGTTCTCAACTCATCTTCCGGGTCACTGCTCCGCATCAAGGTCTCACCGATCAGAAAGCCCGAATAGCCAAGCTCTCGCAGTTCTTCTAGATCATCGCGTATTCGCAATCCGCTTTCGGTGATCATGACGGCGCTTTCCGGAGCATGTTTTATGAGACTTCGTGAAACATCCAGCGTCACCCGGAATGATCTCAGGTCGCGATTATTTACACCGATCAATGTGGCCCCGATCAATATTACTCGCTCAAGTTCGGCGAGAGTATGTACTTCCACGAGGGCATCGATACCAAGTTCGTCTTCAGCCAGTGATGTCAGATGCTTCAATTCATCGTCATTTAGCATCGCCGCGATCAGCAGTATCGCATCGGAACCTGCCGCTGCGGCCTCGTATATCTGATACTCATCGAAAATGAAATCCTTCCTCAAGATCGGCAGATCAACCGTTGCTCGCACAGCTCGAAGGTCGTCGAGCGAACCTTGAAAATGATCTTCTTCTGTCAATACGGATATCGCCGCGGCCCCGCCAGCCTGATATTGTTTGGCGATTTCGGCTGGCTCCACGCCGCCATTTATTACCCCTTTCGATGGCGAGGCTTTCTTGAATTCGGCAATTACGTTGAGCTTCGATCGATCTGCGAGAGCGTCGCGCAGCCGATGACTTTCGGATCTACTTCTGACTTCATTCGCCATCAAGTTCAGTTCGGAAAGATCGGTTGCCGCCTTCGCCTGTTCGACCCTTCGCCGCTTCGACTCGACTATCTTTTCAAGAATGGTGCCCTTCATACCGGAATGGCTTTTGCCAGTTCCTCCAATTTTCGATGCGCGTTCCCGCTTCGAAGACTTTCTATGGCGATTGCCACCGCGTCTGCTAATGAATGGCCAGATCCCGCAATGTGCATCGCCGCGCTTGCGTTGATCAGCACAATATCTTCGGCCGATCTCAGATGCGGACTTCCGAGAAGGACTTTCAAGATCATCTTCGAGCTATGGTTCGCATCGTTCGAACGCAGGTGGTGGGTCGGTGACGCCTCTAGTCCGAAATGTTCAGGCCTGATCTCGAAATTGCGAACAGTTTTGTTCTCGATCTCCGCGACAACTGTCGGTCCGTTTATCGATATCTCATCTAGTCCGCCCTCGCCGTAAACTATCCATGACTTTTTCGTTCCCAAACGTGACAATGCGTTTGCCATCTTCGAAACGAGGTCTCTTTCCCAAACACCGATCAATTGGTGAGGTGCCGATGCCGGATTACATAATGGGCCAACGCAATTAAATATCGTCGGAAAACCGAGCCTGCGCCGGACATTACCAAGAGTCGGCGAGAGCCGGTGGTAGTTCGGTGCGAACATAAAGCATATCCCGACCTCATTCAGACATCTTTCCGCCGTCGATGGATCGACGGCGGGGTTTATTCCGAGCTCTGAGAGCACATCGGCGCTTCCCGAATTACTTGTAGCGGCCTTGTTGCCGTGTTTTGCGACCGGTATGCCCGCCCCGGCGACGATAAACGAAGCCGCGGTCGAGACATTGAATGTTTTGGCATGACTTCCGCCGGTGCCGACGATATCGACAAAGTTCTCATGCCGCGCGTTTACCTTGGTCATTCGCTCGCGCATTATCTTCGCGAATGAATATATCTCTTCTTCTTCGATACCTTTCTTATGCCATTCGGTCAATACGTCGGCAAGCACAGACCCATCCGTTTCGGTGATCATGGCGTCGAGGACAGCTTCGGCATCGGCCGGTTCAACAGAACTGCCAATTTTGAATCTTCCGATGTATTTTCCTAGTATCGACGTCATTGTTCGTGCGATTCTGCCATTTCGATCGCTTTGATCATTGCTTTTGCCTTGTTGACCGTTTCTTCAAACTCACGTTCCGGAACGGAATCGGCTACGATGCCCGCACCTGCCTGCACCTTAGCGACACCGTTCTCGAGTGAAAGTGCCCTGATCGCGATACACGTATCGAGATTTCCCGCGTAATCGATATATCCGACTGTTCCGGCGTAGATTCCACGCGGTGTAGGTTCGAGGCGTTCAATGATCTCGATCGCCCGGACCTTTGGCGCACCTGAGACTGTGCCGGCAGGGAAGCAGGAAGCCAACGCGTCAAATCGATCGAGCCCGGTCCTGAGAGTGGCGGAGAGAAAGCTAACGAGATGTTGAACGTGCGAATATTTTTCGACATGCATCAGGCTGTCCACCTTTACACTGCCGTATTCCGCGACGCGGCCAAGGTCGTTACGGCCGAGATCGACCAACATTAAGTGTTCCGCAACTTCCTTTCGGTCCGCCCTCATTTCTTCGGCAAGTCGAGAGTCTTCGTCCGGACTCGCTCCACGCGGCCGTGTGCCTGCGATCGGTCGGTATTCCATTTTCCTACCGCGTACGCGAACAAGCATCTCGGGTGACGCCCCGATCACCGAGTGGCCCTGATCGCGGATAAGAAACATATAAGGCGACGGGTTTAACCTGCGAATTGCCCGGTAGATCGAAACTGGTGGAGCATTTGTCGGCACTGTGAAACATTGCGACAACACGACCTGATATGCCTCGCCGGCATTGATCAGTTCCTTTATTTCCGCCACAGCTTTCTCAAAATCGTCCTTTTCCCAATTCGACAACGCACGTCTGAGGGTACCGTCCAGCTTTGGATCGTCCAGGTGATATGTTCCGTGTTCCAGACGGTCTTTGATCTCGCAGTTTCTCGCCTTTGCCGACTCAAATGCGTTTAAGGCGTTGCAGTCGTCAGCATCATCCACGAATACAAGCGTGATTATTGAGATCGTCTGCTTTGCATGGTCGAATGCGACGATCGAACGAAAGAACATAAATGTGCTTCGGTCGTCTCCTGGTTTCATCGCGGCTTTAAGAGAGGGTTCAAACCAAGCCGAGCAGGAGAAATTCATGAAACCGATCGCACCGCCAATGAAGCTCGGCAGGCTTCCGTCTTCATAAACTCGGTATTTAGCAAAGTGTTGGCGTAGAAATTCGAGCATCGGAACGGCGAGAGTTGTCGTGCCGTTTGCATCGGTGAGCTCCACTTCGGCGTCGTCACCCGTAGCGGTGAGAAACGGATCGGTTCCAATGAACGAATATCGTGCGAGTGTCTCGCCGCCCTCTACTGATTCAAGCAGAAACGAGCGTTCAGAGCCGCCCGAAAGCTTGAGATACACTGCAAGTGGCGTCAAAAGATCGGCCGACAGGGTTTCGACCACCGGGACCACGTTCGCCAGCTTCGCTTGTTCTTTGAATCGCTCGAATTCGTTCATCATAAAGACAAAAATGCCGCCCTAAGTTGAGCGGCATTTCCTGTAGTCGATGTGTCCTGGGAAAAGGAACAAAACTTATGAGTTTCTCTCGACCAAACCGGCACCGCACGCACGCGAGCTAGATCGCCACGCGAAATTGGTTCGCCAGTAGCCATAAGCATAAACGTGTGTGCAAGTGATCATTAACTAGACTTTTAGCAGAAAACTTCAATGGCTGTCAATTTCCATAGATTTGCAATAACGTTACATCTTCTCGGGAACCTCGATCCCCATCGTATCCAATGCCGCTGTGAGAGACCGTCTGGCTGAATCGGCGACCGCGATCAACACGGCCCGTTTCGTAAAGTCAGGTTCGGCGATGATCTTATGATTGTGATAGAAAAGGTTGAATGTCTTGGCAAGATTGAACGTGTACTTTGCAAGTATCGCGGGTTCATTCTGTGCTGCGGCGGCTTCGACGGTCTCGTTCAGTCTCGATGCGAGTATCAGCATTGACCAAATGTCAGTACCTGATTCCGAACCAAAGACTTCTTTTACCTTGGCTGCATCCGAAAGCGCCGATCCGTCAATAGTCTCGCCGCGTTCGTCGAGCTTGCGAAATATCGAATTTGCCCGGACCGCCGAATACTGACAGAAAAGTCCCGTTTCACCCTCGAACGACAGGGCTTCTTTGAAGTCGAACACGATCACGGTGTTTCGCGTGAATTTCAATAGAAAGTAACGCAAAGCGCCGACGGCGATCTGATGGGCAATGTGCCGTTTTTCGTCCAGAGGCGAATCGGGGTGACGCTTTTCGACCTCTTCGAGAGCTTTCTCCTCGAGCCTTGAAATTAGGTCGTCAGCCTTTACCCCTAGGCCTTTTCGTCCGCTCATCTCGATAAACGGCTTTTTGCGATCTTCATCACTCACTTCGAAACCGAGCTCCTCAGCCGCCGCCGGGGATAGGGCGACCATCTCGTATGAAAGATGCACGCTGCCGCGTTCGCCGATCTCGGGGTGTATGGCTGCGACACCTTTCTTTACGACTTCCTGCGGATATGACTGGCGCGAATCGATCACGTTGTAAACCACCTGGCCGTGGCCAAATTCTTGGTCATTCGGCTTCGACTCGCTTTCGTCCGCGGTCGTTATCCAGATCTCCTTTCCATCGCGGTACTTGAAAAACGGCTTGTAATAGAAATCCATCCCTAGCACACCGAGTTTCCACATTTGATACGCGATATCTTTTCCCGTGTACGTGACCGTACCGTTTGAACGGACAAGGATCTTGTCGGATTCGTGTTCGTCGGTGCCCGTGTGTTCTTCGAACGGCATCACCCAGCATCCCGCATTCTTGCCTTCCGACTCGAGATGGATAACGCCCCGTTCCTTCATCTGCTCGAATGCCTTATTCCAGAAATGCAGATGCAATATCTCCGATTCACGCGGGAGCAGATCGTAGCGGATCGACAGCCGTTCCATCGTTTTCGTTATGCACTCGACGTTTCGAGTTGCAACATAGTCGGCAAGTTCGGCGGTTGGATTATTACCTTCTTCGATCAGATGGAGAACTTCGGCCCGTTTTGATTTCAATTCTTCATCTGTTTGATACTGCTGACCAACTTTTGCGTAAAGATCCCAGCAATAGTAATCAAAAGAAATTCCGTCATTTGCCAGCTGTTTGTCGAGCGCTTTGATCGATTCGAGATCGCGATTCTCCAGGTAAACGAAGCCAACGACAACATCCGCTACCTGGACTCCGGTATTATCGATATAGTTCTGGATCTCGACGCGTTTACCTGTAGCCTTCAAGATCCGCTGAAATGTATCGCCAAGCACCGAATTGCGAACGTGTCCGATGTGGGCCGCTTTATTGGGGTTTACGGAAGTATGCTCGACGCAAACTTTTGAGGCAGACTTATCTTCAGCCGATCTTAACGAGGGAAGCGGCGACGCACTGAGATTTTCGTGAAGAAACCTGGCCCTGTCATAAAAAATATTCAGGTAACCGGCACCGGCGACTTCTACACGATCAACAAATTCATGGGTCTCGAGCTCAGTTTTCAGCGTCTCGGCAATGTTTCGCGGGTTCTGTTTTTCGCCCGTGACCAGTTTTATTTGCTTGGCCAAGTCGAACGCGACTGGAAACGCCAGATCTCCAAGTTCCGTTTTCGGCGGAACTTCGGCGACGATCTGATCCAGCACTATCTGAAAATTATTTTGAGCGGCCTCGCGCACTTTGCCGCGAAGTATCGATTGCAGTTCGGTTAACGTCATCTTTGTTAAGAATCTCTAACGGATCCAAAACAGAGATTATACGTTACTACCCGCGAAACACGCTAAATACACCAATTCAATAACTTCATTTCGAGGCTTAGTTTGGCTATCTTATCGAGACAGTTAACGAATACGTCGTGGCTCCGGCAAGGTTATCCACGCAGACCGACTGGTCGCCGCCTTGCTCAACTTCATAGGCATAGCTCGTCTCGCCGCTTTCGAAGATAACGACCTTTCCGCTTCTGGAACTAACGGTCGCCGTGAATTGTTGGCCTGCACGGGCACCGGCAAAATAACAAACGCGTCCGCCGCTTGCGACGCGGCCGGTAACGGTGGCAGAGGTTCGTCCTTTGGCAAATCGAATACGGGTGTCTGCAAAGGCTGCGATGTTAGAAAATGCAGCGATCGCGAATATCACGACGAATTTATGAATGAATGACATAGTCTTGACTCCTAATCGTTACGCGACAACAGATCGGCTTTTGTCTCACGATTTACTTTGGTGATGATGAAAAGATAAACTTTCCCCTTTATGCGGACACTTTATTTTGATTGCTTCGCCGGAGCCAGCGGGAACATGATCCTCGGAGCGTTGATCGCAGCGGGCGTAGATCCTGCGGTTCTCAAGTCCGAACTGACCAAATTGGGCCTTCCTGATTTCGAACTTGTGGTGACAAAAGTAGATCGGTCAGGTATTTCTTCAGTTCATGTCGACGTTAAGATCCCGGATGAAAAGAACCACCGGCATCTTCCTGAGATCGAATCGATAATATCCGGGTCATCGCTGTCGGGAAAAGTAAAAGACCGTGCGGTCGCGATCTTTAGGCGATTAGCGGCGGCTGAAGCCTCTGTTCACGGCGTCGAACTCGAAAAGGTGCATTTTCACGAAGTAGGGGCCCTTGACGCAATAATCGATATTGTCGGTTCCTGTATTGGTTTTGAGATTCTCGGGATCGAGCGGTTCGAATGTTCAAAGATCCATGTCGGCAGCGGGTTTGTGGACATGGCTCACGGCAGATTTCCCGTGCCTCCGCCGGCGGTAGCTGAATTGTTGAAGTCGGTACCAGTTTACTCGACCGATATCTCAGGAGAATTAATTACGCCAACAGGGGCAGCGATAATCTCCACTGTATGTGATAGTTATGGGGCATTAAATGACCTATTACTTGAAGTATCGGGGTACGGTGCAGGTACGCGTCAATACGAGAGATTTCCGAATGTACTTCGCATTATGGTCGGCGAGTCTGCAACGGCAACGGCCGAACAACATACTGAGAGAGTATCGATCCTGGAAACCAATATTGACGACCTCTCGCCACAGGTACTCGGACATTTTATGGATCGAGCGTTAGAGTCCGGCGCTCTCGATTGTTGGTTCACGCCGATCCAGATGAAAAAAAACCGGCCTGCTACCAAGGTCTCGGTCCTCTGTCTGGCTCAAGACGAGAGCCGGCTGTTGGAACTGCTATATCGCGAGACTTCGACGATCGGTGTTCGCATTCAGCGGATGGAACGGCACAGCCTTGAACGTTCGTCGGGTTCGGTAACGACCGAGTACGGCGAAATATCGGTAAAGACGTCGTACATCGACGGGGAAGCTGTAAACAGCCAGCCGGAATTCGACGAGATAAAAGCTGCTGCGGCCGCAAACGGCGTGTCGGTAAAGGTCGTCGCCGAAGCGGTCGCGAAATGCAAAAACTAGCTCAAAACGCTAGAATCAGAGCAACTTTCAAGTATTAAGGCGGATGTAAGCTTGGCAAAAAGAAAAGCAAAAGTAGATCGGGCGAAAATTGCCGAAGGTGTTCGTATGATCCTGGAAGGAATGGGTGAAGACCCGGACCGCGAAGGACTGCAAAAAACACCGGAACGTGTGGCCGATTTTTATGTGGAATTGACCGAGGGAATGTGGCAAAGCCCGAAGGAGCATATCGTTCCGCTGCCCGGCGACTCACATGACGAGATGGTGCTGGTAAAGGACATCTCGATCGCCTCGGTTTGCGAACACCACCTGGCGCCGTTCGTGGGCAAATGTCATATTGCCTACATCCCAAAAGAAGGCCGAATCGTCGGTTTATCAAAACTCGCCAGAATCGCCGAGATCTTCTCTCGGCGTTTGCAAGTCCAGGAACGCCTCACGCAGGAGATCGCCAACACGCTGTTCGATAATCTCGAGCCTCTTGGTGTGATGGTGGTGATCGAAGCGGAGCATACCTGCATGACACTGAGAGGCGTCAAGAAACCAGGGGCAGTTACAATAACGTCGGCCGTTCTTGGCGGATTCCGCAAGGATCCGCGAACACGGGCAGAGGCGATGTCGCTTATCAAGGGTTAACGAAATTCCTTAAGTGTCGTCAACAGACACCTTTCGAAAAACATTAGGTCATGAAGAAATTACTCAGCATTCTACTGGTCTTTGCGTTTGCGTCCCACATTCTTTTTGCTCAGGACTTTACGAAGAACTTTGACGCTCAAAAGATCCGCGACCGCGTTATCCGGCTTTCTGCCGACGATTTCGAGGGCCGCGGTCCCGGAACCGAAGGCGGAAAACGAGCAGCTCAGTATATTGCCGATGAACTGAAGGCTTCAGGGGTGAAACCCGGTAACGGCAAAAGCTACTTTCAAAACGTAAAAATGGTCGGCGTAAAGGCCGATCCGAACACGGTC
>CAYTDJ010000035.1:0-11939 GCA_964436265.1 uncultured Chloracidobacterium sp.
GATGCAATCCGGTAGCTGACCATTGCCCGAAATGCGAAGGAAGAGACTGTATGCAGGATTTTCGCCTAGTTTGAAAGAAAGGGAGTGGTAGCAGTAGCAATAAAGGGTTGGGCTATAGCTAGATACTACCCCGATACCAGATTAAGAAGTTACACCGATATTGATTTGGCGGTTTCTTCCGACGATTTCAAAACTGCAGCGGCGTTGCTTCAAACACGAGAACTAGAGCAATTTAACGTCGATCTGCACAAGGGGCTTCGCGACAGGGACACACTTGACTGGGCCGATCTGCTGGCACGCACCTACACGGTCGACCTCAATGGCGTCCAGATCAGGGTGCTCTCCGAGGAAGACAATTTGCGTGTCACAGCCGCACATTGGCTCATTGATGGCGGGGTGTATAAGGAGCGACTTTGGGACATCTACTATCTTGTCCAAAATCGAAAAAAGGACTTTGATTGGTCTAGGTGTTTATATGCAGCCGGTCCAATAAGAACGTCCTGGGTAATTGCCGCGATTGCGGCGGCACGCGATTATCTCTCACTTGATGTCTCTGATCTCCCGGATGAGATCCGTCAGTTTGAACTTCCGACCTGGTTCAAGAAAGTAATTGAACGTGAGTGGACACGTGGTCCCTATCTGCGGATTCCGTTATGGATGTGTATTAGAAAGCCGAGAACTTTTATTGAACAGATCAGGAGACGCTTCCCTCCAAACTCAATCGCCGCGACCACCGACACTGAAGGAGTTATCGATGCAACTTCTCGGATCGGTTTTCAAGTCCGAAGTATGATAAAAAAGGTTCGCCCATTTCTATCAGGAATGATTCGGATAAGACGCGAAACGGTTAAATGAAGGAAAGATCGACTGAAAAGCCAACCATTCTTGCTATCGAGTCTGGGATTAGCGGCGGAAGTCTCGCTGTTATCAGCGGCGGGGAAATCGTGGGTGAGTTGCTTGGCGATACGACTGTTTCTCGAGCCGAGGACCTTCTGGTAAAGATCGACGAGATAGTCAGGTCGACAATTGGTTCAAAAAGGAATATTGATTCGATTGCGGTCTCCGCCGGCCCGGGAAGTTTCACGGGGCTCCGTATCGGTATCGCCACTGCAATGGGACTGAGTTCGGCTTTAGGTATTCGCTACTTGGGAATTCCCTTATTACGATCAATGGGAGAATCAGCGGCAGTTGAGGGAAGATTGGTGGCAGTGATTCCGATCGGAAAGATCGATCTTTGTTATCAGGAGTTCGAACGTAAGGATGGAAAATTGATCGAACTGACTCCTGCACGATCGGGGCCTAGGGATCATTTGCTCTCGGAAATTGCAGCTCTTATCGACACTACAGTAGTTGCCCACAATGCAGTCATTGAGTCAGAGGAGGCTTCAGATCTTAAGTTCAACTCTAATCCGTGGCTGGATATCGGTTCGAGCCTTGCCTCGGTCATAGGGAAATATGCATTGAAACTTGACGCAGAATTCGCTTCTTCGCCGATCTATGTACAAAGCCCCCGATTTTCCTGAGATGCCTGACGAAATTAGTCATTCAAACATAATTATTACAGACGCAGTTGCTGACGATTCCACCCGACTCCGACAGATCGCTTTGGAAACAAATATCGATGCATGGACCGAAGCCGATTATTCGGAAGAGATCGGGCGAAACGATTCGATCGTATTGAAGGCCGAATCTTCCGATAATGAAATTCTTGGCTTTATGGCCGCCAGACTGGTCCCGAGCAATTCGAGCGGCCGAGATGCGGAGCTATATAATATTGCCGTAAAACCCGAACTTCAGCGATACGGTATCGGAGCATTACTCATCAAAGAATTCTTCCGTCGACTTCGAACTGAAACGGTCCGGGGAGTTTGGCTTGAGGTTCGGGCATCAAATTCGAACGCTATCAATTTCTACCTGAAACACGGTTTTAGGCACATTTCAAATCGAAGAAACTTTTACACAAATCCGACGGAAGATGCGGTCACAATGGGCTTTGCGTTTCCGGCGGTTCCGACTGTTACTGAGATGTAAGAATGCTTGATTATTGGCTTGAAAGTGGTATACAGTTAAGGTAAGCCAGCTATCCTCCTCACAAAGTGAATAGCCGGTGAGATAAATTTGACAAGTGAGGAATAAGTCGCCATGGACCTTTCAACTCCTGATGCTGTCAGGGACGAACTACTCAAAACCAACTCGACTTTTCGTGATTTGGTTCAGCAGCATCAAACATTCGAACAAAGGCTTTCGGAACTTGCGCATTTGACCTACCCCAACGACGACGAACAAACCGAAGAAGTTACCCTCAAGAAAAAGAAGTTAATGGTAAAGGATGCGATCTATGAAATGATGCATGACTATGAGATCTCGCATTAAGCACTAAGGTGTGGACAAACAGTTTTCAAAAGCGGCATATCACTTGCCGCTTTTTTCTTGCTCGCATACCGAAGAATAGCCGGAGATGCCATTCGTGGTTAGAGCGATGATGACGGAGTTATCCGCAGCTATCGTCGCCAGTAGGAAGTCGTCCTCGCCAGTTAGACGGATATGATCCTCGAGTTTTCCTTCGTGGGTGTTGATGATATAGGCGGCCGGCTCACCTACTACTGTCACGGCCAAGGCATCGTTACCGATCTCTGTAATACTCGCGATCCGTCCGGGCAATCGCCGTTTCCAAATGACGTTTCCCGTTTCAGCAGAAATGAAATAGACAAAGTTGTCTGCCGACGCTGCTAGTACATTTCCGCCGACCATACGGATCTGTGTGACTCGTCCGCCTGCTTTGAACTTCCAATTCTGACCAGAATCTTCGCGATCGATGGAAAACAACCCACCTCGATCATTTGAGACAATTGCTGTTGAGTCGCCATATAACCCCATGGCAATGGGAGGGAATTGTAACCTTATCGAAGTTACCATCTTACCGTCCGCTGAATCATAGAGTTCCAGATGATTGCCATTTGTTGCGACCGCGATCTGGCGAGCACTTATGTCCGGTGCAATGATCTGTCCGTCTTTAGCCGCGGTTTTCCATTTGATCGAACCGTCCAATTCATCAAACGTTATGATCTCGGTTCGTGACGACACGACCGCGATACCGTGATCGGTTATCCCGGCAAGGTAATTCTCGGCAGCCGGAAGTTCCACCCTCCAATTTGTGATTCCCGATAACGGACTTATCGACCGTAAATAGGCTGCTGAGGTCTTTCCAGTTTCGGTTGGTGTTCCGGAAGAGATGAGGACGATAGACCGCTTTCCAACCAGGAGCGGCGATCTGACCTCGCCGCCCACCTCCGTTGTCCAAACGGAATCCCCGGAATTTACATCGATTGAGTGGAGTACGCCGTTCGAACTGACGTAGTATGCGTATGCCTTGTCGGCCGCAATTCCGGCACTAGGGAGAATAGCTGCAGGATGAGACCAGCATTTCCTAATCGGTGACTTTTCGGGTTTAGCCTGGCCGACCGAAGGAAACATTGTTGCCAATAAGCCAAAATAACAGATCAAGGTGAAAAGACCTTTCACGTATTTAACTGACTTAATGCCCATCCTTTCCATTGTTAGTGCTTAGGTCGAACTGTCATGAAACTGCCCGACAAACTGATAGCTTAACATGCGTGCTTGACCGTTCTGTATGGATGCCTGTAATATCCGACAAAGTTCGCTAAAATCAAATTCACCCACGGAGAATGAACAACCCATGTCATTTAACAAGATCATCATTGTAGGAAACCTTGGACGCGACCCTGAACTCAGATACACGCCGCAGGGCACAGCTGTCTGCGACATTTCGTTGGCGACAAATGAAAGAAAACGAGACAAATCGGGTGAATTTCAGGATGTAACTACCTGGTTTCGCGTGACCCTTTGGCGAAACCAAGCCGAGAATGCGTCAAAGTACCTTAAGAAGGGAAGTCCCGTTTATGTCGAAGGCCGTCTGAGTCTCGAGGAGTGGACCGATCGTGAAGGCAACACTCGCCAGACCTTGTCTGTACAAGCATCTGATATGCATTTCATCAGCGGCGGCCCACGCGGTGACGAATATAGCGGCGATACCAACGACGCACCGCAATTTGCCGGGCCTGCGAACTCGAGTTCGTCACCCGGACCGGCTGCGGCTCCCGCTAGGAACGACGACGATATACCGTTTTAAGGGATCCCAATTGAAAACATACGCCCGCCGGATTGGCGGGCGTTTTGCGTTTGATCTTTCAAGATAATGCCCATTTACCCATCGCGCGGAACTTTTGGAAACGTTCGTGGACGAGTTGGTCTCCAGTCTTTGTTTTTAGTTCTTTCAGATTCGACAAAAGAGCCTTTTTCAGACTTTCGGAAATATGCTCAAAGGCTTCCTCAGAATCGGAACTATTATCGTAGGTCACTTCCCAAGTTTCGGGTTCGGGGATCACGTCGTCGATCAGGCTAAACTTATTGAGGTTTGAGGCCGTCAATTTTAGCGCTTCCGCGGCTAGATCGGCTTTACCTGCATCCTTCCAGAGAATTGCGGCACAGCCTTCTGGAGATATGACTGAATATACGGCATTCTCCATCATCAATATTCGGTCGCCGATGCCGATCGCCAAGGCTCCGCCAGAACCGCCCTCCCCAAGTACCACGACAATGATCGGCACCCGAAAACTTGCCATTTCCCGCAGATTGAATGCGATGGCCTCGGCCTGGCCTCGTTCCTCTGCATCGATGCCCGGATATGCGCCGGGTGTGTCGATGAATGATATGATCGGGCGTCCAAATTTTTCTGCAAGCCTCATCACACGTAGGGCCTTTCGGTAGCCCTCAGGCTTTGGCATTGCAAAATTTCGATGCTGGCGTTCTTTCGTATCACGTCCCTTTTGCTGGCCTACGACGCAGACCTCGTGCTCACCTAACCGAGCAAAGCCGCATATCATCGCCGGATCGTCGGAATACCGCCGATCCCCGTGAACCTCAACGAAATCGGTGAAAATGGTGTTGAGAAGGTCCATCGTGTATGGACGTTCGGGATGCCTGGCAGTCCGCACGCGCTCGATGGCGGTATGCTCATCTTTCTGTGACATATATTTCTAAAGGATCCATTCGACACTGCATCCGCGAGCCGCGAGCTCTTTCTCAAGGCGAGCCGATCCCTCGATCCGCATTATCTGAGATTCAAGTTTAACTTCCACACCGCCCAATGGCATAGTGAACTGGACATCGCAGCGTCCCTGCGAATGACTGAGTATTGAGAAGATCTCATTCAGGTCGTCATCTTTTCCGATGCTCTCAGGTAGCCATATCATTGCCGATCTAGCATTCCTTGGCCTCGCATCGGCTAGATCTTTTACATCATCGACGATCAAGGTGATCTCCTGGCCATCTACCGCTTCGATACGTCCTTCGATGATCAACAATGCGTCATCGCTAAGCACCGGTGCAAATTTTCCATATGCTTCTGCCCAGACGAGGCATTTAACGCCGCCAGAATGATCCTCGAAGCGAAATGTTGCAAAACGATTTCCTTTCTTACTATACCTAACGGCAAGTGCCGAAACGACCCCTGCCATTTTCAGTCGGTCACCGGCCTTGATGTCGGTACGTTCGGAGATAGGGACGACACCCAATCCGGACAAAGTCTCCGCGTGCGTATCGAGAGGATGTACCGAAAGATAAAACCCGATCGAGGATTTTTCCTTCTGGGACAACTCACTCTGAGTCCATGGACGCACCTCAGGTGGTTCGCCGCGTCCCACGTCATTACCAGAAGTTGCCGAACTGAAAAGGTCGACCTGACCCCGCTCACGGTCATTCCATGACCGCTGGCTGAGCGAGAGGGCGTCCTCTGTGGCCGCAAAAAGCTGAGCACGCCATTCGTTCGCTTCCTTACCGTTTGGCATGAGGGAGTCGAACGCTCCGGCCATTATCAAACTCTCAAGACCACGCCGATTGATCGATCCTGGATCGATTCGCGATGCAAAATCAAAAAGGGAACTGAACTTCCCCGACTTCCGGGCTTCGACAACCGAACGAACAGTCGAAGTACCAATACCCTTGATCGCATTAAGCCCAAAACGAACGGAATCATCCGTCGGGGTGAATCCTTCGTCACTTTCATTTACGTCCGGCGGTAGCAATTTCATTCCCATTGACCGGAGCTCGTTAGAATATTTGTACACTTTCGCACTGTCATCCGATTCGTGGGAAAGAACTGAAGCGTAAAAGTATGTAGGATAATGGGCCTTGAGGTAGCCGGTCTGAAAAGCCAGATACGCATATGCGACACTGTGGCTCCGATTGAATCCATAATCGGCGAACTTCGCCATCAGGTCGAAGATCTCTTTTGCCGTCTCCCTCTTAAGCCCTCTTTCCAATGCTCCACTAATGAATTTCACCTCGTGAGGAGCCATTTCCTCTGGCTTCTTTTTTCCCATTGCCCGTCGCATGAGGTCGGCTTCGCCTAGGCTGTAACCGGCGAGCTTTTGCGCGAGCTGCATTATCTGTTCCTGATACACAAGAACGCCATAAGTGTTCCGAAGAACCTCTTCCATTTCAGGCACAAGATATCGAACCTTTTTCTCACCGCGGAACCGGGCGATGAAATCCGGTATCATTCCGCCGTCGAGGGGCCCGGGCCGATATAAAGCGTTAAGTGCAGAAAGGTCCTCGAGTTCCTTGGGCCCCATCTGACGGCATATCTCCTGCATCCCCGAAGATTCAAATTGGAACACAGCGTCAGTCTTTCCATCCGCAAAGAGCTTCATGGTCTTGCCATCATTGAGCGGGATCGACTTCCAATCGATCTCAACCCCGCCTTTTTCGCGAAGCGAGACAAGGCAATCCTCGATTATTGTAAGAGTCGTAAGTCCGAGGAAATCCATCTTGAGCAACCCCACTTTCTCGAGGTCTCCCATCGGATACTGACTGGTCAATTCGTTCTTTGCCGATACGGCCACGGGAACTATCTCGTGAAGAGGCTTAGGGGAGATAACAACGCCTGCGGCATGGACCGATGAGTGGCGCGAACAGCCTTCCAGACGCAACGCAGTATCTACCAGGTCGCGAACTCTCGGATCGGTGTCAACAGCTGTTTTGAGTTCCGGAACTTGTTCGAGAGCCTGCGAAATGCTTGTGTTTCGGCCCCGAAAGGGAGGCGGGATCAGCTTGGCGATCCTTTCAACATCGCCTAACGGCATATTAAGTGCACGACCGACATCCTTGATAGCGGCCTTTGAAGCCATCGTTCCAAAAGTAATTATTTGACACACCGAATCACGTCCATAGACCTGCGTAACATGATCGATCACGGCACCCCGGCCCCGTATGCAAAAATCAATGTCGATATCGGGCATCGAAATTCGTTCGGGGTTAAGAAATCGTTCAAAAAGTAGATCGTATTGCAGCGGGTCAATTCCAGTGATCTCGAGACAGTACGCGACCAGCGATCCGGCTGCCGAACCGCGGCCAACGCCAACGGGAATCTTGTTTTCAACCGCGAATTTGATGAACTCCCATACGATCAAAAAATAACCGGGGAAACCCATTCCCTTAATGATCTCGATCTCCTGCTTGAGCCGCTCGCGGTAATCATCCAGCGGATACCGGAGCGTCCCGGCTTCACGCATAGGATCTAGAACGGTTTCTCGCCGTACTTCATATCCTTCCCACACTACCTTTTCAAAATATGCGTCGCTTGTGATATCGCCGTACTCAGGAGGGATAGGAAATGAAGGAAGCGTCAGTTTTCCGCCTGCAGAAAGGTCAAGTTCGCAGGCTTCCGCGATCCGCATTGTATTCGTTAACGCTTCAGGCAATTCCGATCCGAATAGACCCCACATCTCTTCAGCTGACTTCACATAGTAGTTGGGAGTGCTGAGAGTATGCCTGGATTCCGAATAACTCCGGCCTTCTCCAATACATAGGAGGATCTCGTGAGCACGCGCATCCTCAGCCGTAAGATAGTGAGCATCGTTTGTCGCCACGATCGGTATTGAAAGCCGTTTTGAAAGATCGATGAGAGCTTTTTTTACGCGCCGTTCGTCGTCGGTGTCATGATCCTGTATCTCAAGGTAGAAGTTGCCCGGCCCAAATATCTCATTTAGCTCGCCCGCGTATTTACGAGCTGATTCTTCGTCACCGAACCTTAGATTACTTAATACTCCTCCATCGAACCCGCCTGAAAGGGCGACCAATCCGGAAGATCGCTCTGCCAATATCTCACGATCTATCCTCGGCTTTTGATAAAGCCCTTCCGTGAATGCTTTCGACGCTAAGTAAACGAGATTTCGATATCCTTCGAAGTTCTTAGCCAGTAGAACCAAATTGTAAAATGGCCGTTCACCGACGCGCGACGCAGCGTCTCTATCGGATCTGTGGGTTGTTGCCAGATACGCTTCATAGCCAACGACCGGACGGACCCCGGCTCCTTTCATCGCGTTGTAAAACGACACCGCGCCGAACATATTTCCATAGTCGGTGATCGCACATGCCGACATTTGGAGTTCATTGAGCCGCTTAGCAAGAGGTTTGAGTTGGATAGCTCCTTGCAAGAGGCTATAATCGGTATGCAGATGAAGGTGAACGAAGTCTTTTTCGCGGAATTCAAGGCTGCCCATTTGTATCAAAGATAGATGAAAAAGGTGTTTTTGGAAACTTTCGGATGTCAGATGAACGTCTCCGACTCCGAACGTGTTGCGTCGACGCTTGTCTCCCGTGGTTATCAGATCACTGATAGTCAGGCTGATGCAGATGTGGTCCTGATAAACACATGTTCCGTAAGGGAGAAAGCGGAGCAAAAACTTTATTCGGAGGTCGGGCGAATACGGCACTCCGGACGGATGAAGCCTGTTGTCGGCGTATTGGGCTGTGTGGCTCAACTTGAGGGAGAAACTCTTTTTGACAAGATCGAGGGTGTCGACCTCGTGCTCGGTACTAGGGCAGTTGGTCGTGTTGCGGACGCATTGGAAAGCGTCTTTAGAGGCGAGCAGGTGGCGGATCTCGGAGAAAGGGAACGGGACTATAATTGGCATGTTGCCGAGGAGCAGCGTCATTCTCCGTTCGTAGCTTTCGTACCGATCATTGAGGGCTGCAACAAGTTTTGCACTTATTGCATAGTTCCCTTTTCACGTGGCAGGGAAGTAAGCCTTCCGGCTGATGAGATCGTCCGTCAAGTACTCGAATTTCGTGATCAAGGTGTAAAAGAGATCCATCTGATCGGACAAAATGTGAATTCCTACCGGCCGGTGACGGAAGTGGGTCTCGAAGGATTTGCTGGCAAAACACCATTTTCGCGGCTGCTTCGTGCGGTCTCCGCGACCGGGATCGAGCGTATAAAATTCAATACATCATTTCCGAGGGATTTTCACGATGATATCGTTGACGCGATCGAAGAAAACGAGAATCTTTGCAACTGGGTTCACCTGCCTGTTCAGTCCGGCAGCGATCTTATTCTTAAAGCGATGAAGCGGCTGCATTCGATCGACCGCTACAAACGGAAGGTTGACCGAATAAGAAATTCAAAACGCGACATAGCTTTAACTACCGACATTATAGTCGGATTTCCAGGCGAAACCCGAAAGGATTTTGACCAGACTGTCGCACTATTCGAATACTGCAAATACGATTCTGCCTATATATTCAAGTATTCTCCTCGGTTTGGAACTCCATCATATAAAATGGCTGACGACGTCTCTCCTGAGGAAAAGTCTGCTCGTTTTGCCGAGTTGGAAAAAGTTCAAAGGCGACTTCAAGCTGAGAGCCTCTCGCGATACAATGGCAAGACGTTAAGTGTCCTAGCAGAGAAACGTTCGGCAAAATCTGATCTGGACCTATTTGGCCACTCGACGTGTCACAGGGTCGTCAATTTTAGTTGCGGTACGGAATTTTTGGGTAAGATCGTCGATGTTCGTATAACCCAGGCGAAATCGAATTCGTTGTACGGCGAGGTTGTCTAAACAAAGTGAGCGAAGGCGAAAATCTAGTTGAAGTCAAGATCGGGGCCCTAATAATGGACCCGAACACGAACACTCCCATTGTCGTCCTCAAAGGCATTGATTCTGAGACCGTATTGCCTATTTGGGTTGGAGCGTTCGAGGCGAACGCGATCGCGCTGGAAGTCGAAAAGATCGTCCCGCAGAGACCTATGACACACGACCTGCTGCGGAATCTCGTAGTTGAATGCGGGCTAAACGCAACACGGGTGATAATAACTGATCTGCTCGACAACACCTTTTACGCATCGATCGAACTCACGGACGAAAGCGGCGATCCTATGATGCTCGATTCGCGGCCTTCGGACGCGATCGCCCTGGCCCTAAGGCTCGATTGCCCGATCTATGTTCGCCAGAAAGTGCTTGATCTTTCGGCGGCCACTCGACAGCCGGACGCGGAATCCGAGGGTGACGATCTCGGCCCAACTCCCGACGATTGGCCGGAGCTTATTGGATAGTTTTCTTTGTCGAACCGCGGTTTGATTTTCTTATTTAAGACAAACGTCGTTTGTCGCGACTTTCGTTCATGATCATCGTTATTGCCAATCAAAAAGGCGGTGTCGGGAAGACGACCACCGCGATCAATCTCGCCGCAGCCCTAGCCACCAGCAAACGCAAGGTGCTGCTTATCGACCTTGATCCCCAGAGCAATTCTTCACTTTCATTTCTGGAACCGGAAAGTGTTAACGGCGGAGCATACGAGCTGTTTGCCGAGCCCGATCGGCCCGTTGACGAGCTTGTCTATGACACTGCGACCGAGAATCTGTCGATCATTCCGGCCCGGATCAGTCTTGCAAAACTGGAAGCAAAACTGATCGGAGATTTTGATGCCGCGTTTAAGCTTCGCGATCGGTTGGAAGGTTTGAAAGGGAAGTTTGACATCATCCTCATAGATACACCGCCGACGTTAGGTATTCTGACGGTCAACGCGATGGTCGCGGCAAACCACGTGATAATCCCGATCCAATCTTCGTATTTTGCGTTAGAGGGAACCGACGACCTTTTAGAGACGATCGAAAAGATAAGATCGCGTCCAAATCCCGATCTAAATCTATTGGGTGTTGTCGTAACGCTTTACGACCGGCGGACCACGATATCTCACGATGTCGAATCGCATATTCGAACCGTTTTTGGTAAGAAGGCTTTCAAAACGGTCATTTCGCGGAGCGTCAGACTTGAAGAATCGCCGGCGCACAGAAAATCTATTTTCGACCATGCCCCGCGCTCATCCGGCGCGACTGAATACCACGACCTTTCTAAGGAGGTGCTTAAACGTGTCTAAAGCAGGTTTGCCCATCGGAGTGAAGATGCGTCATGACTCGCATTATGTTGATCAGATCGCAGCCAAATCGCGAAGCGTCGGACGTACGATCGCTGTGGATGCAATATTTCCAAATCCCGAACAGCCAAGAAACGAATTTGGTGACCTTACCGAATTGACAGAATCGATCCGTGAAAAAGGCGTTCTGGAACCATTGCTGGTAAAACCGACCGATGACGGCCGATATATGATCATCGCCGGTGAGAGACGCTGGCGTTCGTCGCAGCTTGCCGGATTGACCGAAGTTCCCTGTATCGAAATGGATATCGATGAGCAGGGCATTGCAGAGATCGCTCTCATCGAGAATCTTCAAAGAAAGGACCTCAATATTTGGGAAGAAGCCGACGGCTTGGCGTCACTAGCCTCAAAGTTTGGATATACGCAGGAAGAGATCAGCAAGAAGATCAGTAAAAGTCGTTCCACGGTCACCGAACTTATGACCATTGCAGGCTTGCCAGACGATATTCGTGCTAGATGCCGTGAATCCAATGTTGTTTCCAAATCAACTCTGTTGGAGGTCGCGCGCCAATTCGACGACGCCGCGATGCACGAATTTCTGGACGGACTTACCAGCGGAAAGATAATTCCAAGATCAAAGCTAAAAGCGACAAACGGCACGGTAAAAAAACAAAGTCATCAGTCTCACCCGAGGCCTCTCGGCG
>CAYTDJ010000036.1:0-11804 GCA_964436265.1 uncultured Chloracidobacterium sp.
CATCGGTCGTCACAGTTACCGTCTCAGTGACAGCTCCCGCCTCAAGTGCAAAATTCAGCGCCGCAGTTTGTGCGACCTCAAGTGTGACCTCTTGCTTAGTGGTCTTGAAATTAGAGGCGGTTACCTCGATCGAATATCGGCCAGGCTGGAGTGAAAGTACCGTAAAAGATCCATCACTGCTGCTGGTAGCAGTTGTCTCGCGGCCGGTTCCAACCGAAGTTACCTTGATCGTTGCTCCCGCAACGACCGCGCCGGTTGCATCGGTGACCGTACCCTGAATTCTCGCTGACTCGGTCTGGGCGAACGACATTGCCGTAAGCCCGAGGATCGAGATCGCGATAAAACAAATTTGTCGCAGTCTTTTCATTTTCATTGTTTTCATAAGTCAGATCACCTCTACGTTTCCTGTTCTCGCCTTGGCATGAATGCCCCGACGTCCGGTATCGCAAAAAGATCAGCATCCTCTTAGCTTTCTAAATTGTGCTCAAACGACTGTTATTGTTTGTTGTGGAAACAAACAAAGTATTAACCACTTCGTAACATTCTGTCAAGTATTTTTGTCGAATTCGACAAAACTTAATTTGCAGATGCAAATTTTCTAGCCAAAACAAGGCTGATAGACCCCAAAATACTTGGCCTATCGCCAAGAGCAGAGGGAACGATCTTTGTCGTTTTCACCTCCTGTCGAATACTTCTTCTCCCGGCTTCCTCTATCTCATCCTTTATCAAGTCCCAGGCTTTTGTAATGCTGCCGCTGATCACGACAGCTTGGGGACTGAATCCGATAAGCAAATTGGATATACCAATTCCCAGGTACTTTGCGTTTTCCTTAAGCTTGTTTATCGCCCTCGCCTCGCCATTTTGGGCAAGCCCGATAAGATGATCGATGTCTATCGACCCTTGTCCCGCTGAGCCATTCGACGAAGCATATCGCTGCAGAAGGGCTTTTTCAGACGCATGGGCTTCCCAGCAATCACGCCTTCCGCAAGAACAGGTGACCGGTGCATTTTCAGAAACGAACATGTGTCCGAATTCGCCTGCCGCGCCGTTTTCGCCTCGGTAAACCTGCCCGTCGATCACGATACCGGTTCCGATACCTTCCCCTACAAAGACCATCACGAAATTACGGGTCCGTTTTATCTCCTCATTGCCAAACCAAAGTTCTGCAAGAGCGACGGCGTTCGCGTCGTTTTCTATCACGACTTCCATGCCGGTCTGCTCTGTTATTTGCCTTCCAATGTCCCAGTTTGACCACTGAAAATAGGGAACATACAAGATCTCCCCACTCGTTTGGTCCGCGATCCCAGGAACGCTGATGCCGACCTCAAGATTTGCCTCAGGGTATAGATCAACAAAATGACTGACTTTTGCCAGTATCTGCTTGTTCATATAGTCAATGTCCGAAGAGGTCGGAAACTCTTCGGTCTCAAGCAGATTTCCAGCAAGGTCAGAAAGGACAACCGTGGTCTCCCGCGGCGTCACATCGACCCCGATCGCGACAGGTGTTCCCGTTTTCAAACGTAATAATGTCGGTTTTCTTCCGCCGGTGGAATCACCGGTGCCGATCTCTTCGATCAGGCCTTCTAACTGTAGATCGTCGATGATCGCGGAAACTGTTGAACGCTGAAGCGAGGTTTCCCGAGCGATCTCGGCTCGGGATATTGGCGCTCGCGCCCTGACATAGTTCAAAACTATCTGCTTATTGATATCCCGGATCGTGTTGTGCCGGGCTATCTGTTTTTCAACTTTATGCAGATAGATCTTTTTCATTAGATAGTTCGCCTGAAATGCGAATTTGAGAGGTTAAAGTTCTTTGTTTGGTTGACGAACAAACAAACTAATAATATCTATTTCTGATCGAACGTCAAGCACAAATCTCTCGATCAGCGAATTATGCGGCCTGATCGCCCTTAACTCGTCCCCACTACGACGGCCGAATTTACTTTCCGGCCTTGATTTTGGTTTAGAAAACGAAGCCCCGAAAGATAATTTCAAGTTCCGAAAAAAAAGACTTGACTCTGTAGTTGACTCAAGGGTTTATGATGTATTTGTTGGCTATATAGTGCCAAGTGAAAATATGAGAAAGACATTCAATCTCTTTGAGGAATCAGCAGCCGGCGACGATCGGACTCTTAAGATCGGTGAACTATCCAAGCGAAGCGGCATCGGGATCGAAGCATTGAGATTCTATGAGAAGAGTGGTCTTCTCGACCGCCCTGCAAGAACCGAAAGCGGCTATCGGCTTTACGGAGAGTCGGCACTTGACCGATTGTCCTTTATCAAGAAAGCACAGCTCCTTGGTTTTACTCTCGACGAGATAAAGGAACTGATCGACCACAAACGAAAAGGCGAAAATCCTTGCTCTGAGGTAAGGGCGATCGTTCGAGGCCGTCTCGACGATCTGAATGAACGGATCAAGCAAATGACGAAGTACCGCAACGAGCTGAAAGCGGCGTTGGACGAATGGGAAATACGCGGCGAGGCCGAAGGACATGTGTGTGGACTTATCGAAGGATCGTCGATAAAGCACCAAATGGATCATCGAACATTGGGAAGGAATAAACACAAATAATAAGGAGAAAGCGATCATGAATGAACTAACAACTACTAGGGTGAAAGCACCTGACATTACCTGCGGCGGATGTGCGAACTCAATTAAGAATGCGTTTGGCCGTGTCGACGGAGTGACGGGTGTTGAGGTCGACGTTGCCACTAAGGAAGTTTGCATAACTCATGATGGGCACGTCGATCGAGAAAAAGTACTTGAGACGCTCGACCGGGCAGGATTCCCGGCAGAATAAGACTGGTGATGAAATGAAAGCATCAATGGCTGAACATGAAGCACAAGGCGAGGTTTGCGAACGGGTGGATCTTCCGATCACGGGCATGACATGTGCGGCATGTGCGAACCGAATCGAGCGCACATTGAACCGCCAGCCCGGTGTCGCAAAGGCCTCGGTAAATTTCGCGACCGAGCGGGCGACGATCGAGTTCGATCCCTCGGCGACGAACACCGGAACGCTGATCGAAACTGTCCGCGACACCGGTTACGACGTCGTTGAGGTTTCTGATGAAGAGGATCCACAAGACAGCCTCGAAGCGGCCCACGCTGCCGAGTATGCGACGCTAAAGCGTAAGCTTATCGTCGCCGCGGTGCTTTCGCTGCCGGTTCTGGTCATAGCGATGTCGCACGGCACGATCCCCTTTTTGAACTTCGATGGAGTCAACTGGCTTCAGTTACTGCTGACTGCACCAGTTGTGGTGTATTCGGGCCGTCAGTTCTATACCGGAGCGTGGGCTGCATTCCGTCATCGCGCGGCCGATATGAACACTCTGATCGCCGTCGGTACCGGAACGGCGTTTATCTACTCGGTTCTTGCAACCGCATTCCCATCCCTTTTCGTGACAGAAACCGGCGAACATGCTGCACATGCCGCGGCTATGGTCCCGGTCTATTACGAAGCCGCGAGCGCGATAATCGCACTCATTCTTTTAGGCAGCACGCTTGAGGCTAGGGCAAAAGGCCGAACCGGTGACGCGATCCGAAAGCTGATAGGCATGCAGCCGAAAACCGCACGGGTCGTCCGAGACGGCGAGGAACTTGAGGTGGAGACCGACAAGGTCATAGCCGGCGATGTCGTGATCGTTCGACCCGGCGAGAAGATCCCGGTTGACGGCGTCGTTACGGAAGGAGCTTCAGCTGTTGACGAATCGATGCTCACAGGTGAGAGCATTCCGGTCGAGAAATCGGTAGGAAGCGAGGTCATTGGAGCTACCATAAACAAAACAGGTGCATTTCGCTTTCGTGCGACCAAGGTCGGAAAGGATACGGCACTGCAGCAGATCGTCAAACTGGTTCGCGATGCACAAGGATCTAAACCGCCCATCGCAAGACTCGCGGATACGATCAGCGGCATCTTTACGCCGGTCGTGATCTCGATCGCCATCGCAACGTTTGTCATCTGGTTCGTGGCCGCATCTCCTGAGGTCCGGTTCACGATGGCGCTTGTCAATTTCGTTTCCGTTCTGATCATTGCATGTCCGTGTGCTTTGGGTTTGGCGACGCCGACGGCGATCATGGTCGGCACCGGAAAAGGAGCCGAATTAGGTATCCTGATCAAGGGCGGCGACAGCCTCGAAACCGCTCACAAACTCAACACCATTGTTCTAGACAAAACCGGCACGGTCACAAAGGGCGAGCCCGAATTGACCGACGTCTTGACCGAAAACGGTTTCAACGAACAAGAGCTTTTGCGATTTGTAGCCTCGGCCGAAAAACTGAGCGAGCATCCTCTAGCAGCAGCCATCGTCCGTGGTGCGGAAAAACGCGGTATCGATATCAATAAAGCCGAAGCGTTCAACGCCATCGAGGGCCGCGGCGTCGAGGCGAGGGTCGCTGGACAACATCTGCTGCTCGGCAATGAACGCTTGATGACCGAGAGCGGTATTGAGATCGAAACGTCTTCTGCAGATGCTGAGCGTCTTGCCGACGAAGGAAAGACGCCGATGTATGCGGCTATTGACGGAAAGTTCGCCGGACTTGTTGCCGTTGCGGACACCGTGAAACCCGAATCAAAAGAGGCCGTCGCTGGGCTTCAGCGGCTTGGTCTAGAGGTAGTGATGATGACCGGCGACAACGAGCGGACCGCCGATGCAGTTGCCCGAGAGGTCGGTATTACTCGTGTCCTGTCCCAGGTACTTCCGCAGGATAAGGCTGGTGAGATCAAGCGCCTGCAGGCAAAAGGAAAGCTCGTCGGAATGGTCGGCGACGGCATCAATGATGCTCCTGCTCTTGCTCAGGCCGATGTCGGTATCGCTATCGGAACTGGCACGGACGTAGCGATCGAGGCCAGCGATATAACGCTTATCCGCGGCGACCTTCGAGGCGTGGAACGTGCGATCGCTCTTTCAAAAGCAACGATCCGCACGGTAAAGCAGAACCTCTTTTGGGCATTTATTTACAACGTGATAGGGATCCCCGTCGCTGCAGGTATCCTTTATCCGTTCACGGGCTGGCTGCTTTCGCCGATCATAGCAAGTGCGGCGATGAGCCTTTCCAGCGTTTCAGTCGTGAGCAACAGCTTGCGACTGCGGTCGTTCAGGGGATGAGGAGGATCAAGTGGATACTATCGAGATCATCGTAATTGCAGTAGGAATTCTGGCTGTCGTAACAGTGCTCTGGTGGTTCTTTGGCGAACGCGAGACCGTCGCTGCCGAGGTCCGCAAGGACGGCGTGCAGGAGATAGACATTACCGTAAAGGGCGGCTATTCACCCGACGTTATCGCTGTCAAGAAAGGAGTTCCGGTAAAACTCAATTTCTTCCGGGACGAGACCTCTTCCTGCAGCGAGCAAGTGGTAATTGGAGATCTTGGCATCGCTCGCGACCTGCCGGCCTACAAAACGACGGCGATCGAGTTCACACCGGACCGCACAGGCGAGTTTCCTTTTACCTGCGGAATGAACATGCTGCACGGCAAGTTGAAAGTATCCTAGTGATCCTTGATGCTGGCCGCAGCACCGATCATTTGCAGGGGACAGCGGCGGCCGGCTCGAACCTGCTGACATATTCTCGTGCGTACATTTGGACGTTATTGCGAATTCGGTTAAAGACGTGACAAAAAAACGGCTCGTTTTTGATCCGCTCGCCAAGGAACTGCATCGCGGTCACTTCACTCCAATATTCGCGGCTTTCCCAGATCTCCATTGGTGTTCCGCCTATTTCCTCGGCGAGTTGAACAAGTTTCTGATCGTACGGATTGTGTCCGTTCCTAAGAAAGATCGAAGTGTATTGAGGTATCAGCTTGCTCTGCCTTTCGAGTGTCGAGGCATTTGCTGCGGCTGTCTGGCTGACATGGCCGAGTTCGTGCGACAATTTCGCGGCGGCGAGCAGGCGGCCGCTGATCGCAAACTCGGTGTCGGCGGTTGAGAGAGAATTGAGAACAGGATAGTAGATCGGGTCCGGGTAGCCTGCGTCTATCTCAGAGCCGAGCGTGATGGTCGCACCCACAAGATTCCCTTTGTCGTCCCACTGGAATCGCCCCGTCCCGGCTCCCTTTTTCTTGTCAGCATCAACATGGATGGTGAGGACAAAGTTTTTGTTCGTCGCCCACGATCCCCATTGGTTACGGCCAAATTCAGTCGAAAGAAGTTCTGATTTCCATCTTTCAAATCGTTCAAGAAACTTGCGCGGGACCTCCAAGCGAATACCGCCGTCGGTCGGTGCTGGAACTACCTCGAATGTTGGGACAAAAGGTACGTGAGCCAGAACCGGAGAAGCAGAAATTACGCCGAAAATGAAGGCGACAACGAAAAACGCGGAAACGGATCCAACCAACTTCATCGATAAGCCCTCCGTTCAAAAAGCTGAAGAAGAAACAAGAGATCTTTCGGGAACCGTCATACGGTAGCCTGATTTAGAGTTTCCAGTCAAGATTTTGAATAACATGACCCGGACTTTCCATATTCTCGCGGCAAGCAGAAAGCCATAGGTTGTAGCCGAGGTCGTATATGGCAGCAGATCTGAAAATACGCGTTAGATTTCCTGTCGAGTCGTCAATAATACTTATCGATCGATTGTTTTAGCACGCCTGACCAAGGCCTTTTGTTTCTTAACCAATAAGGAGTAAGACCATGAAAGTGAAGGTTTACCACAACGGAGACGACGTATTTATCGCCTGGAAGCCGAATGGGATCATAAAAGATTGCCGTGGATTTGCATTGTACAGAAAGCGAAACGGCGTGGAAGAAGTAGTAAGTACCTGGGTAGGTTTCGTCGGGCAGTCCCACACAGATGGCGAACGACGTGCTTCGACCAACTGGCCGATTCAAAAGTACCAATGGACGGACTATATGGCTGCTCCGGGAGATAAGGTCCAATACCGGGTCGTCCCAATGATCGGGCCCGATAAAGATAACCTTGCGGTAGATGCGACGAATGCAAGCGGTTGGACGCCGGAGATAACCTTAGACTATGAGTTTGCTTCCAAGATATCGGCATATTTCAATCGCGGCATTGTGGCGGCCCAGTGGGTTTCCCGTCGGCTTGGGGTTACGCCAACAAATCTAAAGTCAAAGGAACTGGAAAAGGTCATAGACACGCCCGGCGACCCGATGAGAGAGTTTCTGATGGGCCCGCTGGGGTCGCGGCTGTTCGAACTTCTCAAAAAAGCAGCCGACGATAAACTTGAAATATATGCCGCGCTTTATGAACTTCACGATAAACAGCTCGAAGCGGCACTGAAAAAGCTCGGGCAGCGTGCTCACGTCGTTCTGGCGAACGGAAGCGTGAAGAAAAAAGGCGATGATCAAAACGAAGATGCCAGGACATTTTTGGCAGGCAAGATCGACCTTCACGACAGGATGATCTCGCCAAACGCATTGGGCCACAACAAATTCCTAGTTGTCTGTGATAAGCAAAAGAAACCGAGATGGGTTTGGACCGGAAGCCAAAACTGGACACGGACAGGCCTATGCACTCAGGCGAACAATTCGATCCTGATCGACGACAAGACGATCGCTGGAGAGTACAAGAGACAATGGGATCTTTTGCAGGCTGCGGGTAACTCGACACCGAAAACGCTCAAGACCTCAAACTCCACACCGCGAGACCGCCAGATCGGATCAACGAAGACGAGAATATGGTTCACGCCGACCGTCGGTCAGGTCGACCTCGATGAGGCAAAGTCCGTTATCGAAGGAGCCAAAAGCGCGATCCTGTTCCTGATGTTCAACCCCGGCCCAAAGGATACGCTATTGAACAAAATAATCGACACGGCACGGAATGGGTCCAACGGTTCAAAGCTCTATATTCATGGTGCGGTCAACCAGGATCCGAGCACCAAGACGAACAATGTAGAACTCTTTGACGAATCGAACTGGGAACGTGCGGACTACAACGTCGTGCTCCCTGCGGCGATCGACGAACCTACCGAATGGTTCATAAGAGAAATGAAAAAGCTTCCAAAAGCTCAGGCGATGGTCCACAGCAAGGTCGTAGTTGTTGATCCGTTCGGCGGCAAACCAATAGTGATCACTGGCTCGCATAACCTGGGACCGAAAGCAAGCAAGACCAATGACGAGAATCTGCTGATCATCAAAAATTCGCCGGGCCTTGCCGCCGCATATGCGACGAATATAATGGCAGTTTACAATCAGTACCGTTGGCGTTTTCGCCGCCAGACTCAGCCGCCCGCAAAACGCTGGAAAGGACTTCAGGACGACGACAAATGGCAGAAAGGTTACCTGAAACCCGGCAGCCGTTCGCTGCGTGAGATCGACTTCTGGGTTGGATAGCTCGCTAAATATCGCTTTGGCAAATGAAAAAAGGCATCCCCTCGGATGCCTTTATCTATGCCTTTTGGAACTTTACTTCTTGAGTAATTCCTTGACGGCTGCCTCTATTTGCTGATCGCGGCCACCTGACATTATCTCGGGCTCGTTGCGGACGAGGATATCCGGCTCCATCTGGACATTCTCGGCACATTTGCCGTCCGGTGTTTGCCAGCAGCCCATCGGAATGCCGTAACGCAGAGTCGGGTCGATCTGGTTTTCCCACCATACGAACGTCCCGGTTCCGGGAACCGGCATTCCGAGAATGCGTCCGATATTCTTCAGCTTATAGGCTAGCGGGAAAAGATGTGCGTCCGAGTAATTGCTTTCACCGACAAGTACGATCGACGGCTTGACCCATTTATCGAACGGCTCGCTGCCAACATACTGACCGTGCGGGATCACGTCAAAGTATTTCTTGCCGCTCAGAAAATCGCTGAGCTGCTCGTGGATGCCGCCGCCGCCGTTGAAGCGAGTATCGACTATAACTGCGTCCTTTCCGATGTTAAGTCCTAGCATTTCATCGACAACGGTTCGCATGCTCGCGTCGTTCATCGCCCTGACATGAACATAACCGATCTTTCCGCCGGAAAGTCTTTCGGTTTCTGCACGGCGGTTACGGACCCAGCGTTTGTATAGTAGCTCGCCCTCTTCACCACCGCTTACGGGTTTGACAGATTCCTCCCACCGCTTGTTCGCCCCGGGATCGAAAATCGAAAGCAACGTTAATTTCCCCGCTTTTCGGTTTAGCAGCTTATAGAGATCCATCGAAGCATCGATCGCCGTACCGTCGATCTGTTCGATGATGTTTCCTGCCTTAACCGCTGAAACCGCGACATCGAGCGGCCCACCTTGAATGACCTCGGCGATCTTCGCACCGCTGCCGGTGTAAGAATAGTCGAACAAGACGCCAAGAGACGCGGTCTGATCGCCGGTCGGGAAATTGGGCCGGTAATATGCGCCGGTGTGTGACACGTTCATCTCGCCCAACATCTCGCTCATCATTTCGGCGAAATCGTAGTTGTTGTTTATGTACGGCAGGAATTTCTTATATACCGTGTAGTAGGAATCCCAATCGACGCCCTGGAGATCCGGAAAGATCAGCTTTTGCTTGAACTGGCGCCAGCTGTGATCGAAGATATACGCCTTTTCCGCGGAATAATTAAGCACCATTTCTGTGTTAACGCCTATCGGTTCTGTTTTACCGCTTTCAACGTCGACTTTCATGGCACGGCCATCGGCAACTATGAACAGGAACTTACCGTCTTGCGAAAGTTCCATCGAGGTGTTGTTGGCACCGAGCTTGTTGAAGAGCTTTGTTTCCCTCGTCCGGAGTTCGGTAACCCAAAGATCGTTGCCTTTCTCAAAATTGGTGAGATAGAAAAGTTTTTCGCCGTCCTTGGAAAGCACGTAATCGGAAGCCGCAGACGTATGGACCGTGAGGCGAAGTTTCCGTTCGTTGAGGCCGTCCCAATCAAAGGTCAACAGCTTTTTGTCATCCGACTTTGGCGATGGTGAAGCGCTCGGACCGGCCGCCTTAGCCTTTTCGTCGGCCTCCTTCTTATCCTTTTCTTCCTGCTCTTTCAGTAGCGCAAACTCTTCTTTCGATAGCCGGGCTCGGTCATAGGCGGCCTTGGTAAAATACATTCCGAATACATCACCGGATGTCGCTCCACCGCCCTGAGCTAGGGTTCCCTCGCGGCTCGATCCCCAGATCATCATTTTTCCATCCATTGCCCATTTAGGCGCCACGTCGTCGTATCCGCTCTGCGTCAAATTGCGCACTTCACCATTGCCGTCAGCAGAAACGAGCCCGACCTCCGGCGTGAAGATCCGCTGCGGCGGACCGAACGATACCAGCAGCCACTTGCTGTCAGGCGACCAAGTGTAATACTGATCACCGTCAGCGTAAGAATAGTTTTTGTCGGCCGGAAGAACGGTGCGGGACTGTTTCGAAGCTATGTTATAGACCTTTAACGTGTTTCTGTTTTCGAGATAAGCGATCTCTTTGCCGTCCGGTGAGAAGGCGGGCTGAAACTCCTCGGCCGAAGTCGCGATCGCTGGTTCGTCTTTTAGAACCGTGGAGACATAGAAATAAGGTTCGGATTTCCGCGTCAGGCTGACTGTATAGACGTTCCAGTTATTGTCCTTCTCGGCGGCATATACCAGCGAGCGGCCGTCAGGACTGAAACTGACACTTCGCTCCTGCCACGGCGTGTTAGTTATTCGCTTGACCACCTTGCCGTCGATGCTGCTTACGAAGATCTCGCCGCGGAAGCCGAAGGCGAATTCCTTTCCATTCGGCGAAAGCTTGGCTTCTGTAAACCCGCCGTTCACCGGAACTATCCGCTCGATCGTGTCACGGCCATCGACGGCGATGCGAACACGTACTTTAGTTGGCTCGCTTCCGGGTTTCATCGTGTAGATCTCGCCATCGTAGCCGAACGCGAGCGTGCCGGACTTTGAACGAGTAAGAAACCGGACGGGATTTTTAGTGAATTTGGTCAATGCGGTCGATCGGTCAGGCCGAGAGATCGAGCTTTTATAGACGTTGAAGCTGCCGCCCTGTTCGCTCAAGTAATAAAAATCATTATTGTTCGAATCGAAGACCGGATTTCTGTCTTCGCCTTTGAAAGTTGAAAGCTGTGTGTATTTTCCCGTCTTTACATCGTACGCCCACACATCGCGGGTCACGGAAGATGTATGATGCTTTCGCCAATCGCTCTCGTAGCCTTTGTAATCGTGGAAAATTATCTTGTCGCCCGTCGCGTCCACTGTCGCGTCGAGCGCTGGCGTAGTAAGCACAAGCGAAACTCGTCCCCCGGCCGCGGGAACGCTGTAAAGCTCGCTCATACCGCCTGTCGGAAACTGGACGTTCGACGCTGAGTCTTGCCGAGCGGCATTGAACAGTATCGCCGTGTCGTCCGCCGTGAAGCTGCTCGGGACTTCACGCGTCGAGTGATAGGTCAACCGCTTTGCTTCGCCGCCCGTCGCCGGCATCACGAAAACGTCAAAGTTGCCGTAACGGTCAGAAGCAAAGGCGATCGACCGTCCGTCGTGGCTCCAGACCGGAGCGAATTCATAAGATTCACTAACAGTGAGCGGCATGGCATTTCCGCCTGCAGAATCCACCGACCAAATGTCGCCTTTATATTCGAACAGGATCGTCTTTCCATCGGGCGAGATAGCGGGGTAACGCAGCCATAACGGGTCCCCCTGTCCGAATGCAAAAACGGCCGAGAAGAACACGAAAACGAGGCAAGAAATGTGCTTCATATTGATGAAAAATGGATCTATGCGTCTAGAGTCGGTATATGATACGCGCAACCTTGGAAAATTGTTACAAGGAAATCGCCACTACCTTCAAGCGAGAAAAATAAAAAAAGGACATCATTCGAGATGTCCTGGTCAACGAAGTTCTTGGTGGAGACGAGGGGGATCGAACCCCTGACCTCATGAATGCCATTCATGCGCT
>CAYTDJ010000037.1:0-11798 GCA_964436265.1 uncultured Chloracidobacterium sp.
TGGAGTTCGCCGATCTGTTCCGGATGTTCGATACCCTCGGCGATCGTCTTTAGATTTAGCGAATCGCCCATCATTATGATCGCCTTTGCCACAGCGTTGCCTTCGCTGCCGTGGCCGAGCTTGTCCACAAACGATTTATCTATTTTCAATATGTCGATCGGGAATCGCTGCAGATAACTTAGGCTTGAGTATCCCGTTCCGAAATCATCGATCGCAAGCCGCACGCCGAGGTCCTTCAAGAGTTGCAGTTTTACGATCGTAGCTTCCGTGTCCTGCATCATAAAGCTCTCAGTGATCTCGAGGATCAGACAGCGTGACGGAAGCCCTGACGTGATCAGTGCTTTGCTGACCATTTCCACAAGTTCCTTTTGCTGGAACTGCCGAATAGAAATGTTTACTGTCACCGAAATGTCGTTCAGATGTTCGTGACTGTTTCGCCACTCCTGAACCTGTCTGCACGCTTCGCTGAGTATCCAGTCGCCGAGCGGGACTATGAGATTCGTTTCTTCGGCGAGCGGGATGAACTTCATCGGCGAGAGCAGTCCATATTTCGGGTGCACCCAGCGAACGAGTGCTTCCATTCCCAGCAGCTTGTTTGAATTCAGATCTAAAATTGGTTGGTAGTGAATTACGAATTCGTGCTGGTCGATGCCGCGGCGAAGATCGTCCTCGAGCTCGATCCGCTCCATCAGAGCCTCGTGCATCTTCGGTTCGAAAACCACGTAGGTTCCCTTTCCTTCGTTCTTGGCAAGATACATCGCCAGGTCGGCGTTGCGAAGCAGCGCCTCGCTGGTCATCGCTTCTTCCGAACTTGCCGCGATTCCGATGCTGGTTCCCACAAAGGTCTCTTTGCCGTCAATGACAAAAGGCTGTAGGAAGACCGATAGTATTCGTTCGGCTATCATCACGGCCTCGTCAATGCGAGTGACCGATTCGCACAAAACGGCAAACTCGTCGCCGCCCAATCGCGCTGCCGTGTCGGTCGTCCTCAAACAATCCTGAAGCCGCTCGGCAACCGAGACCAACAGTTTATCGCCGGCCGCATGGCCGAGTGAATCGTTGATCGCCTTAAAGTTATCGAGATCGAGGAACAGAACCGCAAGCGATGAATTGCTTCGCGGCAGTTTGGCAAGAGCATGATCAACGCGATTCTGAAACAATGCCCGGTTTGCGATGTTCGTAAGCGGGTCGTGAAGAGCCTGATGGGTCAATTGGTCTTCGAGAGATTTTCGTTCGGTCACGTCCATCATCGAACCGATCATGCGGACCGGCATCTCGTCTTTGTCATAGACCACGTACCCGCGGTCAATAACGTGTGCGTAAGTCCCGTTCTTTCTTTTGAATCTATATTCGTCCGTCCATTTTGATTTCCCGGTATCTATATGGAGTTGAATGTCGCGGATCACGCGTTCAGCATCATCCGGGTGAAGAAGCGCTTTCCAGTATTTGATATCGCCGCCCATTTCTTCGGGCGTGTATCCAAAGAGCTTTTGAATGCCGTCGTTCCACCAGATCTCATCGCTGTAAAGATTCCAGTCCCAGATGGCATCGCTTGTGGCCCGCGTAACCAATTCAAATCGCTCTTGGCTCAGCTTCAACGCGTCCTCGTTTTTCTTTCTTTCAATGGCTACCGCGATCTGATCGGCGACCGACGTGAGCAGTTCGACGTCGCGCTCGGAGTAAGTATCCGAGTTCTCATAATCCTGAACGACCAGCACACCGATCGGGCCGTTGGGTGTCTTAAGCGGAACGCCAAGCCAAATAGGCGAATCCGTCCCGACCGATTCAACCTCCCCGCTCTCGATGATCTTTCGAGCGTCCGCATCGGTTAGAAGCATCGCTTCTCCCTTTCTAAATACGTAGGCGCTTAACGACCTGCCAACTTTCAGCGGGGCCGGCATCGGATCATACTTATCGACCCAGAACTGCATCGTCAGCATTTCGGTCTGCGGATCGAACAAAGCGACAAAAAAGTTTTCCGCGTAAACGATCTTTTTGATCGTTCGGTGAATGAGCTTGAAAAGTTCTTCAAGATTGGCGGTGGCGGTAACACCGTGAATGATGCGCGAGATCGCGCGCGACTCTGCCTCGAGTCGCTTGCGCTTTGTAACGTCGCGGGCAACGCACACAAGTTTGTGTTCGCTGGTTTGCGGGTCAAATATCGTGGATGTTGAGATAGATACCGGGAAATGCGTACCGTCTTTTCGACGGCATATCATCTCAAATCGATTCCCTAGTCCATTGCTGCCAAGCGTCTGCAGGAAGATGCGTTCGAACAGACGTTTGTTACGCGTAAGCACATCTACTGACTTTCCGATCAGGTCGCCTAGTGAGAAACCTGTAAGCTCAAGCGTAGCCGGATTCACCCTGTCGATCGTCGCGTCACGATTTATGACGAGGATAGCATCGTTGATCGAGTTAAAAATGCTGTCGCCGAGTGACTGAGTGGATGCTAATCCCAGAAATTCGTCTCTCGGAACTTGGAAGTTGTATCCGGAGATCTCAAAGCCAACGTTGGTTTCGGGAAAGTGAGGTTCGATGGCGGGGTTATTGCCCGTTTGAAGTTCCATTTATTTTGCAGGCAGTACTTAGGCCCGGAGAGGTTTGGAATGGAAATATCGCAGGAGTAAGGCGGCCCTAATTTGTGGTGGTGGACACAGGAAAGGCTGTCTAAGACAGCTAAGACCGTCTTAAATGATGAATTAAACACTGTTTAATGTCAAGGATTATTCTTGATCTGAGTTTCTGAAGGCGGCGTCCGATTTGTCTATAATCGAAAAGAAATGAACGAAGTGGTGAATGTGATAGGCGGAGGCTTGGCTGGCGTAGAGGCGGCGTGGCAGGCGGCGGAAGCGGGTCTAAAGGTTCGGCTCTTTGAAATGCGTCCCGTTCTGCAAACGCCCGCACACAAGACCGACAAACTAGCCGAGATCGTGTGTTCAAACTCGCTAAAAACCGACGAGCCCGGTACCGCCCCGTATTTATTGAAGGAGGAATTGCGGCGAGGGAAGTCTCTAGTAATGGAAGCCGCGGCCTCGACTCGAGTTCCTGCCGGAGCCGCTCTTTCTGTTGACCGCATCAAATTCGCCGAATTGATCACCGAACGTATCGAGGCTAACCCGAATATCGAGATCCGGCGAGAAGAGGTCAGGAAGATCCCATCGGACGGCGTAACCATTATAGCGACGGGTCCGTTGACATCGGACGCATTGACCGCTGAGATAATGCGTTTTACCGGCGACGATCAGCTTTATTTCTACGATGCGATCGCGCCCATCGTGGCGGCCGATTCGATAGATATGTCTATCGCGTTCAAGGCGGCTCGTTATGACAAGGGCGGCGATGACTATATAAATTGCCCGATGGATCGCGATCAATATGAGCGATTCATAGCCGAACTGCTCAATGCCAAGTCGGTACCGCTCAAGCGATTTGAAGAGACGCATTGGTTTGAAAGTTGTCTTCCGATCGAGGAGATCGCCCGCCGCGGACCCGAGACTTTGCGCTTTGGCCCGATGAAGCCGAAAGGCCTGCGGCACCCGAAAACCGGCGAAGAGCCGTGGGCGTGTGTTCAACTTAGACAGGAAAATATGATGGCAGACGCGTACGGCCTGGTGGGATTTCAGAACCACCTTCGCTACGGCGAGCAGGAGCGCGTACTTAAGCTAATACCCGGGTTAGAGAATGCAGAGTTTCTGCAATTCGGTCAGATCCATCGCAATACCTTCATCAACTCGCCGAAAATTTTGAATGAAACGCTCGCAACAAAGACGGATCCGCATCTGTTTTTCGCGGGTCAGATCACCGGCGTCGAGGGATACGTGGAGTCGGTCGCCACAGGCTGGCTGGCTGGCCTTAACGCGGTTCGTGTATTACGCGATCAGCCTATGTTGACCGCTCCGCAAACATCGGCCATCGGCGCTCTTTGCCGATATGTTTCCAACGTCGAAACCAAGAATTTTCAGCCGGTAAATATAACGTTTGGCCTGCTTGAACCACTGCCGCCCGAGCTTCGTAAGATCTACCGCAAAAAGCGTGAACGGCACGAAGTTCAGGTCGAGAGGGCATTAAACGATTGGGATGAGTGGATACAGCATTTGAATAGTATGTCCGCACATCAAGGATCATAAATGGAACCAACAACACTCCTAATAATCCTCGCGATCTTCGTCGTCGCTGTTCTTTACTCCTCGGTCGGCCACGGTGGAGCTTCCGGGTATTTGGCGGTGATGGCGTTTTTGGCGGTTGCACCGGAGGTCACGCGCCCTACGGCGTTGGTTTTGAATCTGTTCGTGGCGTCTATCGCAACCTATCAGTTCTATCGGGCCGGGCATTTTTCATGGAGTCTGTTCTGGCCGTTTGCGGTCACGTCGATCCCGTTTGCGTTCATCGGCGGCATGATCAAGCTGCCGACACATGTATATAAGACCGTCCTCGGATTGGTATTGCTGTTCGCGGCGTTTCGCCTGGCATGGAGCTTTTCAAAAGATGTCGAGATCAAACAGCCGCAGCTTTGGATAGCGTTGATCATAGGAGCTGCGATCGGTTTGCTTTCCGGATTGGTCGGTGTAGGCGGCGGCATCTTCCTGACGCCGGTGCTGTTATTGATGAACTGGTCCGAAACGAAAACAGCCGCCGGGAACTCTGCCCTCTTCATTCTCGTAAATTCTGCGGCAGGATTGGCCGGAAATTATGCCCAGGTCAGCGTCCTGCCGCCGACTGTCTGGTTTTGGATCGCGGCGGCGGTCGCAGGCGGCCTCGTCGGATCGCTATTGGGCGCAAAGAAGTTCAATTCATTGATGCTGCGGCGTGTGCTGGCGGCGGTACTTCTTTTTGCGGCTGTCAAACTTATTTTCGTGTAGGCATATAAACCGGTGGATTTGTAATCAAATGAATTGCAGTTCGCCGTTTACCAAATGAGGCTCGTCCTTCCAATCTTACTTCTCACCGCGTTTTCCGTTGCCGCACAGTCCGGTCGCGTTAAGCCGGCGGAATCGCCGACGCCAAAACCAAAAGCCGGATCGTCGCCGGTTTACGTGCCGACCAACAACGATCGTCCGCGTGTTGCATCGCCAACGCCAACACCAACTCCGATGTCAAAAGGTGATGATGTTGAGATCACCGTCGATTCGACGCTGGTCCCAATACCGGTGACAGTCATCGACACAAACGGCCGCGCCGTGACCAATCTAAAGATCTCGGATTTCGAACTCAAGATCGATGGCAAAAAGGCAGAGATCAGCGACCTATCGCGTTCCGAAACGCCGATACGGCTCGCGATGTTGTTCGATAATTCGTCGAGCGTAATGATCGCACGCGAGTTTGAAAAGGAAGCCGCGTTGAAGTTCTTCCGCCGTGTGATCCGCCCCGAAAAAGACCTCGCGGCTCTTTACAGCGTTTCTACCGTAACCAGGTTGGAGCAGGCGTTTACCGCCGAGATCTCATCCTTGACTCGCGCGATCGAGATGTTTCCTCCGCCCGTCGGTGCAACGGCGTTGCTCGATGGCGTGATCGATGCGGCCAACTATCTGAGCGGCGTACCCGGACGGCGTGTGATCGTTATCGTTTCAGATGGCGATGATACTGCGAGCGACTCGACGCTGGAGGACGCGGTAAAAAGTCTTCAGGTCGCAAACTGTCAGGTTTACGTTGTGAAGACGACGGATTTTGAAAACTACAAGCGAACCGGTTCCCGTCGCGGTAACGCTAATATTCGACAATTGGCCGCCGAACGCAGAATGATCGAGTTTGCAAATCAGACCGGCGGGTCGGTCCATTCGCCCGTCGATGAGACTGAAGTGGACGAGGCATTTCGGCAAATAACCGCCGCGCTTTCGCAGCAATACATACTTAGCTATTACCCCGACGACGAAACGGAAAAACGAGGTGCTTTTCGAGAGATCACTCTCTCGGTAAAGGACAAGCCGGGCTTAACCGTTCGCACGCGAAAAGGTTACTATGTACCCAAGCGATGACCCTTCAGGAAGCCCTCACCGAATTTCTACAGCATCTCAAATACGAACGGAACATGAGTCCGCATACGCTGCGGAATTATGAATCCGATCTTGAGCAGTTTCGGCAGTTCCTGTTTGGAATCGAGAAACGCGGCGACATCCCGGTCGGGCAGATCGATCGATTGACCATTCGTGAGTGGATGGCGAACCTGCACGCCGCCGGTAGAAAGAAAGCATCGATCGCGCGAAAGCTTGCTAGCCTTCGCACTCTTTTTCAATTTCTGATCCGCGAAGGAAAGCTTGAATCGAATCCGGCAAAGATGGTCGCTACGCCAAAGATCGAGCGAAAGCTGCCGAACCATCTTTCGATGGAAGACGCGGTTCGATTTATCGAGACGCCTGACGCGAATACCGATCTTGGTCGACGCGACCGAGCCATCCTTGAGTTTCTATATGCTACGGGAATTCGCGTGGGTGAACTGGTCAATATCGACCTTACGGATATAGACCTTCGCGAACGAATGGTCCGCGTTTTGGGCAAACGCAGGAAGGAACGGATAGTGCCGTTTCACGAACACGCGTTACAGGCCCTGATGCACTACCTGACAGAGTCAAGGCCCATATTCCTTAACAACTCGCCTGTCACGGTCCGCGACGACAAAGCGTGCTTTTTAAATTATCAGGGCACTCGGATCACTACCCGCAGCGTCGGGCGTATGATCGACAAATACATCAAGCAATGTGCCGATGTTCACAAGATCTCTCCCCACAGCCTGCGCCACACATTCGCGACGCACATGCTTGACTCAGGAGCCGACCTTCGCGATATACAGGAATTGCTCGGCCACGCGCGCCTCTCGACCACGCAGATATACACGCAGGTGTCGGTGGAAAAGATGATCGACGTTTACTCTAAGGCACACCCAAAAGCTTGACTACAGAAGGAAAGCTGCCAGTCAAAATTTCCTATTTGATGAAAAGCCGGTCCGCGTTCCACATCGAATACGGAAGTATTCCGCTTGGCGAATAATTGCCGATCCTTTCGTTTGCCGCCGAAACCACGTGGCGCGACACGACCGGTATGATCGGCATCTCTTCGGAGAAGATCGATTGTATCTCGTTGAATTTCTCTTTGCGGGCCGCGATGCTGTCAGCCTGAGCCTGATCTGCGAATAGCTGGTCAACCTTCGCTTCCCATTCTGACGCGGGCGTCTCCTGCTTCGGCCTCCACTGATGTGCGCCGCCGCTGCTCAAAAGAAAACTTGCGAACGAGGACGGATCTAAGGCCGTCAAACTCAAACCCTGAAGTATGCAGTCGTAATCGTAAGAACTGGTCCAACGTTCCGTCAGGCCCTGGAAATCGATCGGTGCGATCTGGACGTTCATGCCGAGCTTTGCCAAGTCTTCTTGAATGACAGCCGCCATCAACTTTCGAGGTTCGTTTTCCGCCGGGACGATCATCGTAAACTCGACCCGGTTGCCGGAACTATCAAAAAGCTCAGGCTTACCATTGTTTTCCCGAAACGAAAATCCGGCCTCGGTAAGCAGCGTCTTTGATCTTTCCAGATCGTGGTCAGTCTTTGGCAGATTCGGATCAAGCCAAGCGCGATTACCGATGGGTACAAACCCATAGAGCGGCGTTGCAAGGCCCTGAAGCGTGTTCGACGCTATCGATCGGCGGTCGATCGCATTGCTGACGGCCTTTCTAAACCTCTTATCGCTGAACCAATTGTATTTCGGAGTGCCTTCTATCTTTTCTCCATTCTTTTTTGCCGGATTAAGATTGAACCAAAGATGATCGGTCGATAGGCCCGGCCCGGAATCAAATGCTTTTGCTGGTGACGCCGATGTTTTTAGCGCTGCATAATCCGAGGTGCGGATCCGATCGGCGATGTCTATCGTGCCCTGCTGTAGCCGCGCCAATGTATTGTTTGCATCAGGTACGATCTCAAGCACGAGGGAATCGAGGTATGGCAGCGGTGTTCCGTTTGAGTCTTTTTTCCAATAGTTCGGATTCCTTTTGAGGGCCACCTTTACGCCTGTTTCCACACTGTCAACAACGAATGGGCCGCTGGTCGCCATCGACTTAGGATCGTCAGAGATCTTCCAGGCTTCGCCAAGCTTGCCGGAGCCCGCATAGCTCTCTAAAACGTGTTTTGGCAAAACGACAAGATTCTCTAAATAGTTTTCTACCGCTGAAACCCTTTCGGGAAAAATGAACTGCATTCGCCTTTCATCGACGATCTTGGTTCCTATTTCCTTGTCGTTAACAAGAAGCGAGTCACGGATCACGGGCGAGTTGGTTCGCTTGTCATAAGCGCCTTTCAAAGTGAACTCGACATCGGCCGTTGTCAGCGGTTTCCCGTCGGAGAATTTCAGGCCTTCGCGAAGAACTATGTTGACCGTCCTGCCATCCGCCTCGGCAGAATAACTCTCGGCGAGGGCCGGCTGATACTCCTGCTTTTCATGATCGAGAGCGATCAACCGGTCATTCAAAAGAAAAAGTGTGAGGATGATCGAGGGCTCATCATCCGCCATATAGTAATTCAGCGTCTTTATGGGCGATGTGACCCTATGAACAAGACTTCCGCCCGGTTTTCCGTTTATCTGTTCGCGGTTCGGCCTGCTGGATGTATCGGCAACATTGGCGGTTTTGTCGCCGCACGCGTAGACCAACATGGTCGAAATAATGATCAGATAAGGAAGCAGATATCTCACTTTCATCATAGATCTAGTTGGGTTTAGAGTTGAGGGAATCGGCCGACTTCGAAGTCGATTCGAAGTTTAAGTGGTTTTGTTTTGCAAATCAATTTGCAATCGTGAAGAATAGCCGTTGAACGCCGGCGGCGGCTTGAGATCGCGTGCTCAATCTCGTTTTCAGAAAGATCATCCAAGGTGTTTTAGTAGCCTTTGTCGTCTCGGCGGTAACCTTTTCGCTGTTGTCGGCTGCGGGCGGTGATGCCCTTACAAATCTCCGCGACAATCCTCAGGTTTCACCGGAAACTGTCGAACGCCTGCGGATAGTCTATGGTCTCGATCGCCCGATAAGTTCGCGTTATTTTTCATGGATCTCAGCATCGATAAGCGGCGATCTCGGTGAGTCGCTCTATTTTAAGACGCCGGTGGCGGGTCTCGTCTTTTCGCGTCTATTAAACACCTTTGCTCTCGGGGCAACCGCCCTGACCGGTGCTTTTCTTTTTGCCGCATTTCTGGTCTTCCTTTCGGCTCGGTTTCCTGGCGGCGGACTTGACGACATTCTTGATATCGTTGCGGTCGTCTCCGCATCGCTGCCCCGCATCGTAGTCGCCCTTTTCGTTCTCGCAATTGTCGTGCGGTCGACCGGTTCGGCATTCGAGGTCGGAGCGGGTTCGTGGATGATGTTTTTCATTTCATCAATAGTGATGGCAATACCGCTCTTCGCCGTTCTCCTCGCTCAAATGCATTCCGGCATCAGAGGCGCGATGAAAGAACCTTTTGTGCAGTTTGCCCGGGCAAAAGGCCTCAGCGAAAACGCGATCATCTTTCGACACGCCTCACGCGCTGCACTCAATCCGCTGTTATCGGTTTTGGGCCTCTCATTCGGCACGATAGTCAGCGGTTCGGTGATAGTTGAGACGATCCTGGGTTGGCCTGGCATCGGTTCGCTTACAGTTGCCGCGGTCAGAGGCCGGGACATCTCCCTCGTGATGGGAATAGTCGTTGTCTCCAGCGTTTTTGTGTGGTTTGGCAATGGTATCGCGGAACTGCTTCAGGTGTTGAACGACAGGAGAATGCTGGCCGTTGAATCGGCCCGGTTGAATTGATGCCCAGATCAACAAACAAACTTTCGTTGATCCTTCGATATTCGGCTTGGACCGTTTTGACGGTCCTGGTGATCGTTGTCTTACTCGCGGATTTTATCGCTCCTTACGACTACACGGCACAGACTAGGTCGCTTCCGTCCGCGCCACCTTCACCGATACATTTTGTTGGCGAGGACGGTAAGTTTCATTCTCGGCCGTTCATTTATGAACAGGTGTTGAGCGACCCTTTGTTTGCGAAGTTCACTGAAGATCGCCATACAAAATATGAACTCGGTCTTTTTGTCGCGGGCGACACGTACAAATTCCTTGGTTTATTTCCGGCACAAACGCGTCTGTTCGGGATCGTATCCCGCGGGCGGGCCGAGGTAAAGGTCAACCTCCTCGGTACCGATCCGCTCGGCCGGGACCGTTTTTCTCGTCTTGTAGAGGCGATAAGGTTCTCGTTGATCGTTTGTCCGCTCGGCGCACTGTTAGCATGGCTTATCGGGCTGGCGATCGGAATGATCAGTGGGTATTCGGGCCGCGTCCCGGATACAATAATAATGGGCGTCGCTGATTCGATGCTCGCTTTGCCGGCTCTTGTCGTTATCCTCGCCGTTCGCGCCGCATTCCCGCCGGAACTTCCGCCTCTGCGTGCCGCGTCACTGTTGGTGATCATTTTTGCTTTTACCGGTTGGGCTGAGATCGCGAGGCTTACTCGCGGCCTCGTTCGCTCGCTGAGAGAACGCGAGTTCATACTTGCTGCCCGTTCGATCGGGTTAAGCGAAACGCGAATTCTCCTGAGGCACATTCTACCGAACGCATTGCCTTCGATAGCCGCGCAGGCAGCGGTGATGCTCCCCTATTTTCTTCTCTCCGAGGTTGCCCTGTCGTTCCTTGGCGTGGGCCTGCAGGAACCGCAGCCAAGCTTGGGCAATATGCTTTCCGCGGCAGCGGACATCAACCGGCTTCAGCGCGATCCCGTCCTCTTGCTTCTTCCAGCTGTCGTTATTGCTCTCTTCGTACTGTCGATAGGCATCGTCAAACAGAACATCAGATCGGCAGAAAGTTAATAGGAGATCGCTCGGGAATCATCCCAATTAAGAACCCTACCGAGCGGCTGGTTGTCAAAGCTGGAATTTGTCGGACCTTGATCCCGACATAGCAAAAGCCGGCCTAACCGCCGGCTTTTCTTTTTGCTTTCAATGCCCGAGAGTAGTTTTGAGAGTAACTCGCCTATCCGCCTTTTCCCGTTTTTTTGAGTTTAACGCTTTATTCAATGGAGCCGCCCGTCGGATTTGAACCGACGACCTTTCGATTACGAATGGAAAGGGGTTATATTTCTAGCCTTTTCGACGGTCTTTCAAAATATTTCACAAAATCCATAAATACAGAGCAATATTGTTGATTTCTATTGTAATCTGCTTCATAATCACTTAACTCGATTTCCTCAGATTACACATTTCTAGGTGGGAATTCAGGTGGGAATAGGTGGGAACAGATAATGAGCGGCTTAGAATTCAAGACAACCGTATTCAAACGGCCGACCCGTAACAAGAAAACAAAGCAGCTCGACGAACAAGGAAACGCGAAAGAGACGACTGTAAAAGGCGGATGGGTATACCGAATCCGTTATGTCGATCCTGAAGGCCAACCTCGGTCTCAGGAGCGCGGTCCGTTCGCCACGAAGAACCGAGCAAAAGATAACTGTGATCAGGCAGTCCGTGCGCTTGAGAAGTCGGCGGGTCAGATCAGGGTCGGGGAGAGAATGACATTTGACCAGCTTGCGGAACGATGCAAGACGGAATTTTACAAGCCAGCTGTGCTTCGTGAGGGGAAGAAGATCGCTGGTGTTCGATCGATCAAAGCGGTCCACTCACAGATCGACCATCTCAAGAAATTCTTTGGTAAGCGACAGATCAACTCAATTTCTCTTGAGAGCCTCACCAGGTATAAAGAAAACCGGACATCTCAACCGATCGGCTCCGCTAAGACTGATGAAGCCAAGAAAAAGAAAGTCTCAATCGCAACTGTCAACCGAGAGCTAGCAGTAATGAGAAAG
>CAYTDJ010000038.1:0-11693 GCA_964436265.1 uncultured Chloracidobacterium sp.
GGAACGACTACACTTGAAGACGTATATTCCTTTTGCGGTGTCGGTTCGGATCCGACAGTTTCTTCGGGCTCTTGAAGTAGGTAGGCTTCTTCATCCGATTCACCGGAGATCGCCGGAATGTCCTCGTGTCTTACTTCGATCGTTGGGTTCTCGACCTCTATCTCCTGCGGTCCTTCATCCGCCAGGCTGTCAAATGGGGAACGCGCTGTTGCTACAGTCTCTTCTTCAACTTCTTCCGGCGTCGGTTCAACGTCGGTCATAGCGAAAGTAGACGCAAGTTCGCTCGACACACGAACCACGACAGCAGTGAGGTTGTCTTCGGCGCCGCGGCTGTAGCAGATATCCTTCATTTGATCGATCAGGATATCCGGCTCAATTTCGTTATTAAAAAGCCGTGTGAGTTCACCGTCCTCTATATGTCTCGTTATTCCGTCGGAACATAGCAAGAACATTGTTCCCGGCTCGACCATGATGGTCTTAAGGTCGACATCGACCGTTTCTTCAGCCCCAAGTGCCCGGCTGATCACATTGCGGCTTGGGTGGACCAGAGCCTGCTCAGGCGTCATTCTGCCAGCCCGAACCTCTTCTTCCACCACCGAATGGTCGGCCGTTTCACGCTGAAGTGTTCCATCAGGTAGTATCCTGTAAACTCTTGAGTCACCTACATGTCCGATGGTTGCGATATTTCCTGAAATGTGAAGGGCCGCGATCGTTGTAGCCATCGAGGAGAGCTGCGGGATCTCACTCGACATTTGGTGAATTGCTTGATTCGCCCTTTCTATCGCGACCCGCATTACCACTTCCGCGTCGAAATTCTCAGGCAAGTTCGCGAATGCTTCACCGAGGATCTCAACTGCCATTTGCGATGCAACATCTCCAGCCTGAGCGCCGCCGACTCCGTCCGCGACGGCAAACAGACCGAGGTTCTTGAGATCGATATACGAGTCCTCGTTAACCGGGCGTTTTTCGCTCAGGCCGCGCTCAGAAACAGACGATGAAGCAAAACGAAAATTGTTTGACATTCTCATTTCTCCGGCAATACGGTCAGATGATCACGGCAATTCACTCGGAAGAGCTTGAGCCCTATCCATAGCATTACGGTGCGAAAAGGCCATCAGCATACCAAGCATCACAAAACTCGTTATCAGCGAAAATCCGCCGTGGCTTACAAATGGAAGCGTGATCCCGGTCATCGGCAACGCACGCGTTATCCCACCGATATTTACCAATGCCTGAAAACCGATAAAAGCCGCAAGCCCGATCGAGCATAGCTTGCCGAACATATCACGACAATCCAAAGCCGTTCTAACACCTGCACTTACGAGTACGATCAGGGCAAAGGTTATCAGCAAACCCCCGAAAAGTCCAAGTTCTTCGGCCAGGGCGGCGAATATGTAATCGGAATCTGCGACTGGTATCAATTCAGGATAACCCAGCCCAAGGCCGCGTCCCGTCGTGCCGCCGGACGCAAGGCCAAAAGTGGCCTGAGCCGGCTGAAAAGCGAGCACATCGAACCACGCATCAATGTTGATCGTTTTTTGCAGATCAGGATCTTCGGCCAGCATTTGCGGCAGTTCCGGATCTTTTTCGACTAGTTTCTTGTAGTAATCGTCGTAGTCTTCCTTCCACCACGAAGTCTCGGGCGTTGGCGGATTGAAACCGTCGAGCCAAAGATGAAAACGCTGCTGAATGCGGTCGGGAAGTATCGCCTTTACCGGTCTTGCGATCGTTGGCAATAGCGGGATATTCTCCTGCGTTTTTTCGGGCAAGGCCCCCACGACAAGGATGCCGACCGCGATCAGAACCGTGCCAACCAAGACGAAACGCTGCGAGAACCTTCGAACCGCTATCAGGAACAGGGTTGCGTAAACACCGCTGAAGACCATCATTTGTCCGAAATCCTTCAAGACAAAGAAAGGAACAAATGGCATCGCCGCCATGAAAACAAGCGGAACCACGTCCTTAGCGCGAGGCAGTCCCCAATAAGTCCGAGCGAGGTTCTTGTAAAGTATGGCCAGGATCGCAGCGAAACCGATCAGGAACGGGATCTTTGATGGTTCCCATGGAGTCATATTTCCGATCGACTTGCCCGCCCGCGATGTGATCGCCGCAAGGAACAATGGCCCAAGGGTCAATAGGACAAGTAGGAATCCGTTGTTCTGAAGAAATTCCAGTACCCGGTCGTTCCTAACCAAAAACAACGCGATGATGAGCCCGAAAATTCCAAGGATCGGGTTGATCGTACGGCCGGAGGTTAATACACTCTGCCAGGAATCTTCCGCCGGACGCGGAGTTTCTTTTGAAAGATCGACAGGGGAAGGCGGCGTCGCGGGAAGCCCCATCATCTGTTTCTTCTCAGCTGAATAATTCTCCTGAATATAGTGGAGCTGTGCGGTCTTTATCTTTAGCTGCCGTGCCTCAGCCTTGTCTTTCCGCGACGTGTATTCCGGATCACTGAACAGTCGGTACTGGACTGTTAGACCGATCGAAAACAACAAGACGGCAGACGTGTAAAGCGTCCAATTACCGGCGAACTTTCCGAATTTCTTAAGAAAGATCGGCAGGATCGCGAGAAGGGCAAGGATTCCTATATTTCTAAACGCCGCCAGCGAGGATGTTTCGTAGCCCCGGATCAAACCGCCGTAGTAGATGGAGTAATGCGAGATCGCCGTCATTACGACGATCAAAACGAGTATGAAGAAATGTGAAGACGTTCGGTTTTTCAACTATTTTTTCGGTTTCTTGCCTTGATTAACCGGAGCGGACTTCGGTTTGTATTGATCTCCCAACAATCCTAGTTCTCGGGCCTTTAATATAACGTTTGCGGCGATCGGAGCAGCCGTGCGTGCGCCAAATCCGCCGCCTTCGACAACGACTGATATTGCGACCTGCGGCCTTTCAAGTGGCGCGATCGTAATGAACCAGCTATCGGTCCTTTCGTACATCAGAGGTGCGTCGTATTCTACCCATTCACCTTTATCGTTTTTACGCCGCTTCTTTTCAGTTCTCAGTTTTCCGGTCTTTTCATCGTAAAGCGGCGCTTGTTTTTCAGCGGTTCCGGTCTTTCCACCCGTTCTTATGCCGGTTCCGGCCAGCTTTGCCGATATGACTGTTCCAGTTCCGCCGGGTTCCTCCGTCACCGTGGACATGATCGTGCGGATCTGAGCGGCCTGCTGCGGCGAAAGCATCTGAGCAAACATTTGCGGCGGCTGATCCATCTCGATTCGCGGCTTCATCAGCTTTCCTTCCATATTTGCAGGAGCAGACGCGATCAACGCCATTTGAAACGGTGTCATCTGTCCGGCGTATCCTTGACCCATTCCTTCGAGTCCCAGGTCGAAAAGCGAAATGTCCTTTCCGGTCACCATCGTCGATTGCTGCGGAGCAATGGCGTTTGCGATTGCGGGATTACTGGTATTCAGGATATTCGGAAAGAACTTTGGCAACAGAGCGCCTTCCGGAGTATCTGCAGCGCCGATACCAAAAAGCTGTGCAGTCTCACGAAGACGTTCTCGGCCCAGTTCGATCGCCAACTGGGCAAAATATTGGTTGCTCGATACCTGGTATGCAAACTGAATGTTCTTTTCTTCGCATCCGCCGTCGCAGACTCCTGTTACCGTACCGTCCGGGAGCAGTTTCTGCGTTGCATCGACGATCGGACGTGAGCCGCGTGTCGGTTTAAATCCTTCAGCGTAACTCGGAAACATCGAGTTTTGCTTTCCGGCTCTAAATGCCGAGATCATTGTGAAGGTCTTAAAGGTGGAGCCGGGAACATAGAATTCACGCGTCGCCCGGTTTAATAGTGGTTTATCGCGCTTATTTCCCTCGAGTTTGAGGTAATCATCAAGGTTCTGTGCTTCATCGAGGTTGAACGAAGGGTTGGAATACATAGCGAGTATGTCGCCAGTCTGTGGATTCAGAACCACTATCGCTCCTTTCTTTTCTTCAAGTTGTTTCGCGATATATGCTTGTAAGTCTTTGTCAATAGTTATCTTAACGTCTTTCTGTTCATCTTCTTTTCGCTTTACCGTCGTGAGAACTTCCCATGACTCCGGCGACGGGTCTGCGACCTTTTTGTACAACGTTCTTTCAAGTCCCGGCGTCCCTCTTTCCGTTCCTAGGAGATGGGCCATTTCTCGTTCGAGGGAAAATCCGCGGACGATCTTGCCATCCTGATCAATTTTGTAATACGCAAGGGCATTGGCGAGGTTGCCGTTTCGATCCAGCATCCATCCTCGGAGATTGGCCGACGTCGTTCTGCGTGTCCTTAGGTCTTTGTAAGCCAGTGCCTGAAATTGTTCATTTGACTCATCGGCGAAATAGGTCCAGTAAACCTGGAAACCAAATACACTAAATGCAAGTAAAATAAAGACAAACTGCCATACACGAATGCTCCGGTTAGCGATGGTTTGCGTTAATTTCTTCTTTACTTCGCGGGGAAGGTCGAACTCGAAAAGGAACTTCGGGCGATTGAAATTATCGAAGAACGTCAAGATAAGAAATCCGATAAGAATGCCGAGGCCGATAATGTACAAAATACTCAGTCCCGCCGGAGTGCGTTCCAGTACCTGCCCACCCAGGAGGTTTTCAGGGCGAAACTTATTCCAATCGATCTGTAACAAAAACAAAAGCACTACTTTTACTATTGGTTCTATTGACCCGTATTTTCCTTCTCGATCTCAATACTCGGTTCCGTTATCGGGGGCTGCTGAGCAATGTTAGTAGAGAACTGATTCTGGATGACCCTTTCTTCAATGGCCGCAGATTGGTCTGGCTTTTTGATCGGAGCCATGTCTGCCTTAGGGACTGGAACTGAGGCAACAGTTGGGGCCGGAGGATTCTCGATGTGGGATTCCTCAACCTTCCGGGTCGAGAATTCGAATTCTCCTACTTTGTATGCCTCGGTCACCGCCGGAACCGGCTCTGCCTTAACCGGCTCGGCCAAACGAAGGTCAAAACTCACATTGATCAGGCCAAACATCAGTTTGGTCCCTTTATTCAACTCGACCGCCTTTCCGTAAGCGATACGCTCTCCGTTAACGAATGTTCCGTTGGTAGATCCTGTATCGGCCACCACTAGTTTTCCGTCTTTATTCAGCAACAACGACGCGTGTGCTTTGGATATGCTCGTGTCGTCGATCTGGAGGCTGTTTTCTTTTGTTCTCCCGACCGATAATCGTTTTCCTTCTTCCAGATCCAGATCCTTCACGACCTGTTTACCGGCCGCTTCAAATCTGACGGCGAGCGTACCTTTCTGTTTCTCAACGATCGGAGCTGGTGCCGTCTTTTCGCCCTTAATGCTATCCACAGTCACGTTTATTGCGGCTTCGTGTTCATCGGCATCAAACTTATCAAAGCTGACAAGAAGGACGACCCCGCTCGTAAAATAATCGGGTTTTATGGTGATCGAAAGAGGGGAATAGGTGTAGTAATGTCGATCGTTTATGTGGTCCACTGCCGCAACCAAAAACTCATTCTCAAGCTTTTTCATTGCCGTTTCCGAATCAGCCGAGAACTTGTCCCACTGCATTTTGAGCTTGATGTTATGAGGGACGTATTTACGTTTGTGGCCGTTCTCACGAACTTCCGCGTCCATCAACGACTTCATGCGCTCGATGAGTTCACTTGTCGCGAGGCTGCTTGAGGGCTTCCATCCTCGTCCAGTCAGACGATCGAATATGTCGCCGATCTTTGTCAACGATCCCTTGATCAACCAATCGATCGAGAAGCCTTTTAATTTTACCGGCTTGTTTTCGGCCATTCCGACTTTGTGAAAAACTGACGCCATTCTAGTTCATACCGAGGGCATTTCAAAACACCTCGGATCTTGAGATCACCGTCCTAACTAACTGAAACGAAATGGTAGAAAAAAGGTTCGGTGACAGAAAAACGCGGTGGTTTGTCTGGCGGTCCAGACGTCTCATAAAGTATGTGTTTTCCGAACTTTCGACCTATAATATCGTATTGAGATGAGGGCCACTCTTCCGGCACGACCCATTGATGCGAGAGCTATCTCTAAGTAATTGCAGGATCGATCGGCGTTATGACGTGATCGAAGACCTCGGCCGGGGGAGTTATGCCGAGATCTTTGTTGCGCGTGACACACTGGCTTCGCCTCAATCCAATCACTGCAAGGTCGTGCTAAAGGCCCTTAATGTCTTTCTACAGGACGATCTGGATGCAGATCTGGAACGAACTCTGGTCGAGAATTTTCAAAACGAAGCTATTGCGCTCGATCGAGTCCGTCACCCAAATGTGATCAGCAGGCTCGGACACGGCACGGCGCGTGACCTAGACGGGACGGTCTTCCATTACATCGTTTTGGAGTATATGGAAGGCGGCGACCTGCAAAGACTAACCCGCGAAAAGAAACTCCCGCTCAAACAAGCGCTCCACTACATCGAGCAGGTTTGTGCCGGCCTCCGACATGCGCATCAGCACGGGATAATCCACCGCGACATAAAACCGCAGAATCTGCTGCTCACAAAAGACCGTGATATCGTCAAGATCGCAGATTTTGGTGTAGCCAGAATTCACCAGACCGATGCACCCATCACGCGGGTAGGCACAAACGTTTACGCTCCGCCCGAGCATAGTCCGTTTGTCCAGGCAGGCGTGATGACGGAGGCGAAACTATCGCCGGCATCCGACATTTACTCGCTTGCTAAGACACTATACGCGATCGTTACCGGCGAATCTCCGAGATATTACACCGGGCAACCTATCACGGATCTCCCGATGGACTATCGGAACGAAGAGTGGGCATCTGAATTGAAGCGTGTACTGTTAAAGGCGACACAGGACGATCAACAGGTACGGCACCAGAATATTGACGAGTTTTGGGCAGATCTCGAAGGACTTCGCCGATTCGCCGCGGATTTCGAGACCGCGACCACTATCAGGCCAAAGATACATTCAACGCCGCAGGCCCATGTTCAGCGCGGATATTCGCCGCTCGCGCCCGTTCAGGCGCGTTTTGACACGTCTCGTGAACTGAAGCTCAAGAACGCTTTTTCCCCGGCGCAAAGTCCTCTCCGTATCGATGTCGAAAAATTACCTAAGTTCCCGGCGGTCCAACCAAAACCGACGCCGAGAGTCGAGGACTATTGGCCGAATCAGATCCAGGAACAGCAAAAGAATGTTCTCGATTCGATCGTCAAGGAAGAAGCCGTCGAGGTCGCAAAAAAGAAAAAGCGGAGATTCAGGCGTTTCGCCGCTTTGGCCCTCTTCCTGGCTCTTTTCGGAGGCGGACTGTATGCAACGTCAGTATTTTTAAGAGGGTCGGGCTTGCTCGATAATATTTCGATCGCGTCGAGGGACAAGACCGGTAAAGCAAATACTGACATTAATTTGCGTCCAGGGCCGAGCGCGGATAACGCCCCTATCGGCCTGGTGACAAAAGATTCCAGGGTGAAGATCCTGAAGATACAAAATAACTGGTATCAGGTCGAGGTCGTCCAGCAGGGGCGTGAGCGGGATGCTCCGCTTGCGTCAAACCGCGGGTGGCTTTACGGTAAATATGTTGATCTCGATTAGGAGAATGAATTGAGCGTACTAGACAAGGTAAGACGTTGGATCGATGGAGAAACGGCCGAAACCGTGCTCGAACAGGCTGCGCGCGACGCGCAGGTGAAACCTCGGAGTGCCGCGGAGGAGTTTATCGTAAAGATCGCGCGAGAGATCGAAGGTGTTATGCAGCGTGAAATGGTCCCTCTGCCGCAGGGAACCACCATCATTCCGAGCGAATATCTGATCTTTCTTTCCGATGCCGACGACAAGGAATGGCAGGGAGTTAAACGCCGCGGCCTTGAGCAAGGGCTTTATCACATCCTTGCGGAGCGTGCTCGAGAGATAGCCGGTAAGAAAAAGCTTGAGACAAAGTCTTTCGTTCTCGAACTCCGTGTTGACGGGACACTGGAAAAGGGTGAGATCCGAATACAGCATAGTTGGGAAGATTCATCGACCGGCAAGACAGGCGTATTGGCTCGACCGAAGTCCTTGGATCTGCCGTCAGGTTCAGATCCTGCTTCCCATGCTTCGAACTTGAAAGTAACAAGTCCCAATCTCCCGAGACAGATCCCGACCGACCGCACTTTGCCGCCGCAGCCTGCTCCGGGGCAGCCGAATTTTGTTCAAAACCACCAAATACAGTCTCCACCGCCAACGGTCCCAAGCGCCGTTATCCGTCAGGCGGAGCCGCTGCAAGGTGACGAGGCGGAGGTTATGACCAACGTTCGCAAGCGTGCGGTCGAACTTTACAGATTGGAGATATGGCACGGCGGGGTCAGGCAGAATGTTGTTCCTATATTCAATCTTGAGACGAGTGTGGGACGCGGCTCGAAATCAAAGCCGGTCGATATTACTCTCGCGGGTGATCCGGAAATAAGCCGTCGGCATGCCTCGGTCATTACGGACGGAAATGGTCGATTTTGGATCCTTAACGAGGGAAGAAATCCGGCAATGATCGGCGGCCATGATCTGCCTGGCGGCCAAAGGGTTCCTGTGCAGCCCGGAACGAACATTGTCGTGGGTACTTATATTCTGCGTATACAGCCGAGGTGAATTCGACTTGCTGACCTAATGTTTTTTGTTAAATGTCAGGTTGCAACAGCAGACGGCCGACCTAGGAAAGAGGGCTTAACCTGCTGTTAAAATGTATGTTAGTGCTTTTCGCTTAGGCGTTTGACCACATCATCAAGCAATACCTTAAGTGTCTTTAAGACCGTTTCACTCACATCAGGCGGATAGCCCATCGTCACTTTGTTCTCCTCGAATTCGACCAGATCAAGCGTTTGTACAATGCCATCCGGCCAAACGAGCACATCAATATCCAGATCCACGTAACTGAGGATCTTGCCATCGATCCTTGGGGGCATGCAGATGTTAAAGTAGTGGTTTCGAACTGTCTCGTCAGGTAGAAGAAACACGAAGTGGTTGTACCATCGGTCGAAATAAAACGTTTCTATTGACCTCGTGCCTCGCGGAATAGATCCGAGATCGGGATGTTCGACATCTCGGTCAAATTCACCCACGGCTTCTAAAAACTGATCATTTGATCGTAATACATCGCACTCCCAACTCTTTCGGATGCTCAGGTCGTAGGAAAGGGAATTGATAGTAATCCTCTGACTGCTCAATGTTTACACCTTACGGACAGCGCGCGATCAACACCGAGCACGGTACATGGTGAAGGACCGATTCAGAGACGGAGCCAAGCAAAAGCCTCTCCCATGATTTGTAGCCGTGTGAGCCGACAACGACAAGTTCCGGCTTCATCTCATCGGCTGGCTCCACTATTCGGCTTTCCGGCGAACCAAATTGGACCTCGGTCGATATTCTCACTTCGGGATCGCTGAAAATAGTCCGAAGCGATCCGGCCGTTTCCTCGAGGATCTTTTCGGCATTTGCCTTCGCCGTTTTTTCAAGTTCCGAGGTGTCGGGAAGATATCCGCCGTAGATATCAACCGCCAAGGGAACTGCCATATCGATCACGCTGATCACCTTTATCTCATCGCCCGCTTCAAGCTTGAACTTGCGGAGGATGTCGATAGCTGCGTTGCTCTGTTTTGCGCCATCCGTGGCAAAAAGGACCTTCATCGTTCAGCCTCCAACATCGATCGGAATAAAGCCATTCTATACCTTCAAGGCCAGTTCAGAAAGTAATTCTCGTCACACTTCACCGAGCAGCTTTGCGAGCAGCTGCTTCAGGATCAATGCCTCTGTTTCGGTAAGTCCCATGAGGGTTTGCTCTTCAACTTCCTTCCATTTCTTCTCCAGGTCTCCGCGTACCGAGTTGCCTTTAGGCGTGAGGAAGATGCGCGTGGAGCGCGCATCGTTCTCATATCGCTCACGCGTAACGAGGTCGGCCTCCAACATGCCGCCCAATACTTTGTTTACCGTGGGTGCTGCCAAGTTGAGACGCTCCGCGAGATCGACCTGCCTAAGGCCGTCGGTCTTCCAAAGCTCAAGCAGTACAAATACCTGTCCGCTATGCAGCCCGATCTCCGTCATGGTCCTTTCCAGAAGATTCCGGTGGGCCGTCGTCAACCTTGCAAGCAGGTAGCTGACGCTGTCCTTAAGGTTCATCTTAGTTGCCTGAGAGTAGTTTATTAGCCGCCTCATTAAAGCCTATGAGATGGCTAACGAAATTTAGTTAGCAGTCTAATAATCTATCATTAGACCGCTAATAAACAAAGGAAAGGCGGATAACTAACTTTCTTTAGGTGGGTTAGAATAGTTTTATGACTAATGCTGAATTACTCAAGAACGGAAGGAATTTACTGCTTAAGCTACATAAGACACTGCTCGATCACGAGAGAAGGATCTATGAAGGCATTAATGGACCTTTGAGCCCCGGTCAGTTTCTCGCGAAACTTCTCGATGATGTTGATTTTGCGTGGCTGCGTAAGTTTTCGACTTTGATCGTTGATATCGATGAGATGTTTGACCAGAAGGACGGTTTTAATGAGGAAACGGTAGGGTTGCATATCGCCGCTCTTAGGTCGTTGATCTCAATGGAGGATGAAGACGAGGTGTTTCGGGCCAAGTACCAGTCAGCCCTGCAGCAGGACCTCGATGCCGCAGCACATCAAGGCGAACTCAGAGCGTTACTGTTCCCGGATGGCTCCCCAGGGATCGTCGTAAAAGATTCGAAGCCGGAGTGAGCGGATAATGGCCTTACTCCGGCTTCCAAAATTTCTGAACTGACGCCTTTATCCTATTCTCGGCCGCTCTTTTTCCAATCGGCGAGAAATGCCTCAAGTCCTTTGTCGGTCAAAGGATGCTGAACCAGCTGTTTGATCACTTTGAATGGGATCGTTGCTACGTCTGCCCTGGCAAGGGCGCAATCGACTATATGCATCGGATGCCGTATCGAAGCGGCAAGTACCTGTGTATCGAAATCGTAGTTGTCGTATATCTGGACGATGTCCATGATCAACTGCATTCCATTGGTTGAAATGTCGTCAAGACGGCCAATAAATGGCGAGATATACCTCGCACCGGCTTTGGCCGCCAAAAGCGCTTGGGCAGGCGAGAAGCACAGTGTGACGTTGACTCCGGTACCCTCAGCGGTGAGCGTTCGGCAAGCCTTAAGACCGTCAAGTGTCAGGGGTACCTTTACGACGACGTTCGGCGCTATCTTCGCAAGCTCGCGGCCTTGCGCCAGCATCCCTTCGGTGTCAAGGGCCGTCACTTCGGCCGAAACGTCTCCTTTGACAATGGAACAGATCTTGGCGATGTGTTCTTCAAAGACTACATCGCCTTCTTTTGCCACAAGCGACGGATTTGTCGTTACACCGTCTATTAGCCCAAGTTCATTGGCTTCGCGGATCTCATCCAAATTAGCGGTATCGATAAAAAATTTCATTTGATCTCTTTAGGTATAGGATTTGGTCATCTGACCGTATTCGACAGCACGCCGATCCCTTCGATCTCCACAGTACATACATCGCCCGAGTTCAGCCTGGAAACGCCGGACGGCGTCCCCGTTGCGATCACATCGCCCGCTTTCAGCGTCATCTGTCTAGAGATGTATCGTATCAAAAATTCGACGGGAAAGACCATTTGGGAGGTTCGCCCGTCCTGTCTTAAGTCGCCGTTTACAGAACAAGTCACCCTAAGGTCCTTCACGTCGAGTTCGGTCTCGATCCACGGCCCGATCGGGCAAAACGTGTCAAACGACTTGCCGCGGG
>CAYTDJ010000039.1:0-11467 GCA_964436265.1 uncultured Chloracidobacterium sp.
CTTCGGCGTGATCACCGCGCCATCGCCGATGTGGACATTCTTGTCGATGATCGCTTTTCTGATCACCGTGTTTCGACCAATGCCTATGCTTGGGGTGCTCCGGTCACGGTTGGCTTTTATCTCTTCAATGGACTCGAAAAAGTCTGAACCCATAATGATCGAACTCTCGACCCGGACACCAACGTCCATTCTGCTTCGGAGGCCGATGATCGAACTTCGCGCGTAAACGCCGTTCAATATGCAGCCTTCGCTGACCATCGACAGGTCTATGTCGCAGCCTTGTAGTTTTGACGGCGGCAAATAACGGCTGCGCGAATAGATCGGGGCCTCGGTGTTAAAGAAATTGAATCTTGGTAGAGGTGAGGCCAGATCCAGGTTTGCCTCGAAGAACGCTCGGATGGTCCCGATGTCTTCCCAATATTCGTCGAAAAAGTGTGCCTGAACGTTGTAGTTCTTTATTGCCGCCGGAATGACCTCACCGCCGAAATCCACCGCGGCCTGGTCGGCATTCAGGAGATCAAGAAGTTTTGCATAATCGAATACATAGATACCCATCGAGGCAAGGAACGGCCGCTTCTCAGCTTCCTCGGCAGACAAGCCAAAACTGGAAGTATCGACCTGCATTGCTTCGAGCGCGTCGCCTTTCGGTTTCTCTTTGAATTCTACTATCCGGCCGTCGGTATCGGCTTTGAGCAACCCGAATCCCTCGGCTTCCTCGCGTTTTGCCGGGATCACAGAGATCGTTACATCAGCGTTCGTGTCATAGTGACGCTGAAGGAACTTTCTATAATCCATCCTATAGAGATGATCGCCCGATAGAATAAGAAGTGTCTTTATCCGCCAATCACGAAGGTGAGGCAATATCTGCCTAACGGCGTCGGCGGTTCCCTGAAACCAATCCGGGCTGTCTTTACGCTGTTCGGCGGCAAGTATCTCTACAAAGCCCGATGAGAAACTCGAGAACCGGTAAGTCTGCGAAATGTGACGGTTCAGCGACGCCGAGTTGTATTGGGTGAGAACGAATATCTGGGTGATGTTCGAATTGATGCAATTTGATACCGGAACATCTATTAGCCGGTATTTGCCGCCAAGCGGTACCGCAGGTTTCGAACGCTCACGAGTGAGAGGGAACAGGCGTGAACCGGCACCTCCGCCCAGAATGACTGCAACAACATTGTCGTATTGACCCATATCGAAGGAAATTGAACTAATTGGATACCGCTCGAACAGAATAGCCGTAAACTGTGTGGCGGTTCAAGATATTTGTTTCATTTAACTATAAAATGGGCGGTGAACGAACGAACTCTTCCGAAATATCGTATTATCACTTTCGGTTGATCTCTCTCTTTCGTAAGTTATGTGGTATTGGATAAAGGTACTTCTTCTGATCTTGATCGGTGCGGTCGTGTGCTGGATCGCGTATGAACTGATCACCTTTCCTAGCATCTCTCGGCTGAAAACGGAGAATCCGACTACGACGTCAATGATCGAGTTTCGCAAGTCAGAAGCAACCTCCGAAGGCCGCGAACCAAAGCAGTATATGATTTGGATGCCGACGGAACAGATCTCGCCAAATCTCCAGCGCGCCGTCCTGGCAGGTGAAGACACGCGGTTTTTCGAACACAACGGTTTTGACTGGGAAGCTATCAACAAAGCATGGGACGAAGCCGTTAAGGAAGGCGTGAAGGAAGCAAAGGAAGAATGCGAGGCCGAGGCAAAGGCAGCGAACATCTCAAAAAAAGATTGCACTCCAAGCGATGATGATTGGATCCCTCCGATGCCGAGCTTCAAGCGAGGTGCCTCTACCATTACGCAACAGCTGGCAAAGAACCTTTATCTCTCTGAAGACCGAAATTTTCTTAGAAAAGGAAGGGAAGCGGTCTATACATATTTCATTGAGCGAAATCTTGCCAAGAAGCGCATCCTAGAAATTTACCTGAATGTGATCGAATGGGGCGACGGCGTTTATGGTGCTGAGGCCGCGTCAAGGACATATTTCAAGAAATCGGCATCCAACCTGACCCCATCAGAAGCCGCATATCTCGCCGCGATGATCCCGAGTCCACTAAACGTATTTAACCCGCAGAAGAACCCGAAACGGCTCGCACGACGCCAGAGAGTGATCCTCAAATACATGAACTCGATCCGGCTAGCATATTAGTTTTCAGGTATATGTGAGCGCTGTCACAACCGCACATTCGATTTCGGCGTATCATAAATTAGTTTTCGATATTCATATCGCCCGTCAAGGAGGAAACTAGCCATGAAGAGATTAATATTCTTCGGGACACTAACGATCTTTATGGGCCTTGGAATTGCTGCAGTCGGATTTGATATGTCAGCAGTAACCGGTTTGGCCCAGACAATGCAGACAAAAACGATGCCTGAGGTCATCATTCTCGGCAAGGATGCAAAGCTCGGGCAGGTCACATTCAATCATGTAAAGCACAATGGCGGTGCGTACAGTATCGACGCGACCGGCAAGATCGCATGCATCGCATGCCATCATACTGCCCAGCCTGCATCAGACCTTGCGGCACATCCGCCGCTGAAGACCTCATGGCCGGCGGGAAGGACTACCGTCCTGACCTCGGAGCTTTTCACGAAAGACCCAACAGCTGCTGGAGTTGCGGCTTGCCGCGATTGCCACGCAAAGGTCAACACCAAGCCGAAACTGATCGCAGATATTCCGGTGATCAAACATGAAGCAAGCCCGGCGCTTATAACCCTTACGAACCAATCAGCGTTCCATAGGGCTTGTGACGGATGCCACGTCGAGGTCTTGAACACGAGACCGGATGCAAAGGTGCCAAAGGCCACACAATGTACCGCTTGTCATAAGCGGGTAGTGGAGTAACCCGGAAAATTGGAGAAACAAAAAGGACTGCCGAGCTGGCAGTCCTTTTTATGTTTAACAAGCTTGGCTTCGTTAATTTGATGCTCGCTTGGCTTTTGGCCCGCCAACAAGACTCATCTCGTCAACGATCCACTTTGCTCCGCCAAACTTCTCGGTAACGAACAGAACAAACCGAATATCGACAGCGATCGTCCGGTTAACGTTCGGCTCATAGTAGAAATCGCCGCCCGTCCCTTCATAATTGCTATCAAAAGCGAGTCCAACTTGTTCTCCGCTGCCATTTAGGACCGGAGAGCCGCTGTTGCCGCCGATGATATCAACCGTCGAAAGGAAATTAACAATGACGCTGTCTCCTTGTCCATAGCGGCCAAAATCACGGGCCGCCTGCAGATCTTTCAATTTCTGCGGAACGTCGAACGGGTTTTCGCCGGTGTCCTTTTCAAACATCCCTTTAAGGGTAGTGAACGGCGTCATGAACTCTGCTTCGCGCGGACTATAGCCCTTCACGTTCCCGTAGGTAAAGCGAAGGGTTGAGTTAGCATCCGGGTATGGCGTGACGCCATTCATTTCAGCCAAGCCCTGCATATAGAGCAAACGAAGTCTATCGATCTTCGAAGCAAAAACGGCCGCGCGAGCGTTTGCCTCGTCCTTTGCCTTTTTCAACGCAGCGGCAAAGCCTTTCACATTGTCGCGTTCGGGGCGGAAGTCCATCGTCTGCGGTCCATAGAGTGCGGCAACCGATTCCGCATTCCAATAGCTGCCTTCGGCTATGTTTTCGGCGAACGCCGCCTCGGCGGCGCGTCGTGCACTACCCTGGAAAGTACCGAACAGTTTCTCTGCGGCGTCAAATTTCTGGTTAGCGGGAAGTTCGTCGAATTTTCTTAGGTAGAACTTGATCAGTTCGCGCTCATATACCGGTTCGCGTTCTTCAAGAGCCTTTTTGATCTCTGCGAGTTTTGCCGCGCGTTCGGTATCGCTGAGCATCTTGCCGGCTGCGATAGCCTTATAGATCTGGCCGAACATCGGCATCGTGGGGTCGGGCATTCGCCTTACGAGTATGTCCAGCTTGGCAACCTTGTTAGATTCCGCCGAGACAGCGGCCAGTTCTGAAAGCACCGTGCCGTATTTCTTTTGCCGTTCGGGATTCGCCGCGACCCAGGTCGAAAACCTCGCCTCTTCCGCTCTGCGTTTCGCAACAACGTCTGCCAACCGTAGCCGTGTCATACGGCCTTCATAGAGCTTTCGGCCATTGTCAAAACTGGCTATGTCAGACTGAAGGGCAATTCTCTTGTTCTCGTCCGATTCGCCGATCAATCTTAATGCCGCGATACGCGCTTTCAACCAAGCCGCGAGAAACGGATAGTTGGCATCGCGAGCGTACTCGATCGACTGTGATTCACGATAACGCGTCGTGCCGCCCGGATAACCAAGGATGAATACAAAATCGTCTTCCTTCAATCCGCCGATGTTCATCTTGAGGAACTTCTTTGCCTTGTAGGGAACGTTGTTCGGCGAATATTCTGCGGAGGAGCCGTCCGGAGCGGTGTACGCCCGAAGGAACGTGAAATCGCCCGTGTGACGTGTCCATTCAAAGTTGTCCGGGTCACCGCCGAATACGCCGATGTTGCGAGGTGGAGCATAAACAACGCGTACGTCCTTGATCTGTCTCGTCTGGAATAGGTAAACGAAGAAGCCGTTGTTCATTACCTGAATGCGGATAACCGAGCCCTTTGGCGCCTTTGCCTGTTCAGCATCGGTCAATGCTTTGACAGCGGCGGCAAGAGCTTCGCCCGTCGGCATTACACCGCCTGCGGCGATCTTAGCCGTCACGTCTTCGGCGCGCTCGGTAATAAAGATCGAATAGTCCTTTGCGTGAATCTCGCCTGCGCGGTTGTCGGCCTTGAAACCGTTTTCGACGAGATCGTTTGTCGGCGTCGAAGCGGAAACGAGTGCGTCAAACCCGCAGTGGTGATTGGTCAAAATAAGGCCGTCCGGTGAGACAAACTCTGCGGTACAGCCGATGCTCAAGCGAATGACAGCGTCGGTCAAGCCGCCGCCGTTGGGGTTGTAGATCTCTTCGGGCTTTATCTTAAGCCCGCGTTTTCGCAAATTGCCGATGCCTGCGATCTTGTCCGGCATAAACATCCCCTCGTCCATGCGGGCGAAAGAGAATGAGACCGAAGAGAACAGGATAGCAAAAAGCAGTAATCCCGATAGCACAGATCTTCTTTCGATTGTCATATAAAGAGTTCCCTTGTAAATGGTGTATTCAGTAGCAGAACTTATAAGTATATAAGCTATCGGGGAAGAACGCTATTCGCTAAAAAAGCGAGCCGTGTATTCGACTCGCTTTGTACGTTGAAGGTTGGATGCCGTTTTACTTCTCGGCCTTCTTGATCTCGGTCGGTTCCGGCGGAAGGAAGAACCGCGGGTTGATGGGCCGATCGTTCACACGAAGCTCGTAGTGAAGGTGCGGGCCGGTCGAGCGACCGGTAGAGCCAACCTGTCCGATAAGCTGTCCACGTGTGACGCTATCGCCCTGAGCGACCTCGATCTTGGAAAGGTGGCCGTATCGCGTTGTCAAACCGTTGCCATGATCGATCTCGATCATGTTGCCGTAGCCGCCTTTCCAGCCGGCCTCGACTACAGTTCCGTTACCCGGCGCCACGACGAGATCGCCGCGTTCACCGTCAATGTCCATGCCGGCGTGAAACTCATACGTGCGTCCGCCAAACGGATTGCGTCGGAACCCGAATTCGTTATTGATCTTTCCGGCGTGAGCCCAGATAGACGGAAGATATGCGGGATTGGCGTTTGTTTGGATCGACTTCAAGAGTCTTTCGAGTTCGGCGCTGTCAGAATCCAGTTCGTCGGGATCGGCGGGGCCGCCGCTGTTCATCGCAAATTCGTCAGAGATCTCGGGTCGTGAATAGTCGATCTGAGCAGCCTCAGTCTTGACGGACAATTGGTTCAATGCAGGATTCGCAACTGATGCCGCGATATCGAGGTTTGAAACAAACGACGACGAGAGCAAGCCATAAAGTCCGCCGCTCAACAGCCCTGCGAAAACAAAAAAAGCAGAAAAAAGAACCCCATTTTGAACGAGGCTCTTAGACACCTCTACCCTACGGATCCTAATTCTATTCTTAGATGATTGCTTAAAAAGAAAAGTAAAAAACTTACCGTTCTTCGTCATTATGCCTTAAAGCTCCTTAGCGATTGATCTCGTAACGGGAATCTATCGTCCCATCACACGGAATCACGCAAGAGTAGCCGCGAGCGACTAACGCGAAACCGGAATACTGACTGCAAATGTAATACTGCTTACTTTGTGGGAAAGGCGCGCAGACTACGCCTGATTAGTTCTAATATTTACGATTTTAGACAAATGCGTGGGCAGTTGGCAAGCGGAGTGGGCGCCTCGCCGTTTAACATTCTACAACACAATGGACGAGCAACCTAATCGCCGGCCCGTTTGCGTTCCGCAAGACCCTTAAATACAAGATAGCCGACCACAACGATCACAGCGACAAAAGCCACGATAATTAAGATCTTGACCGCACCGGTAATAAAACCGACAAACGCGATCAGACTCTTGACCAGAACGATCAATAGTGCGATCAAGGCTATAATACTCCCGCCAATGCCGGCTGCTTTCATGATTGCCATACTCTAAAACTCCTTACCGAGTAAATCAACGTTCGTTTATCAGCGATCGCCCCAGTTTCCGTATCGGCGTTCGCTGGTCTCGGTCGACCGATAACTGTAATCTCCCGTTTCCTGTTTTGGAGGAAACAGTTTGCCTGAAAATATCGGAGCCGGACGTGCACTGTCAAAATCAGACCACTTCTCGTCCGCATCCTTTGGCTTGAAAATGTAGCCGCGCAGAATATAGATACCGAACCCGATCAACATTGCGGGCAATAGCCCACGCATGATGTTTCTGAGGCCGAAAACGTTCTGTAATAGGAACGCAAGACCCAAGACACTTAGCAAGATCCCCCATAACTTCGGATTACCTTGGAATCGTCTTACAAGTACGTCCTCCGCAACATCAGGAGTGATCCCGGACCGGATCATTCGCGCCGTTCGCCAGGCGTCTAATCCGGCGAACGCCCACATACCCAGGGCTCCAAAAAAGAAAAGCGGAATGCCGCTAAGTATTGCGAGTTGAAACAGCCCGATGAACACGCCAAAGTAAACAAGGGCTTTTACGGTCTGGCCATTGTAAGCCGCCCCCAAGCCCGGAACAACAGAAAGGATAAAAGCGATGAACGGGGACGTATTCTTTCGAACGTACGGAGCGTAGCCTGAATTCGAACTATTTTGCTGACGAAGCAGGTCAACACCCATCACGATACAGTCCTGGCAATACGGAAAACCCTTAATGCGATGATCGCAGGCCGGGCACAGCGACTTGCCGCATCCGTTACACTGGACGACCGCACCATTTTGAGTATGGTATGCACAGTTCATTATTTACTGTCCTCAACGTTGGCGTTACCTGGTGAGGGCTCTTGCGCGGCCGGAGCATTCCCGGTCGCTTCATTAAGTACTTCCGCGCCTTGTCGATAAGTTTGTTCGGCGATCTGATAACTCTTATTGTAAATATCCGCCAAAGAGCCGTCGGCGGAAACCGTCTGACTAAAGACCAAAAATGCTACAAGTGACATCAAAGCGACCGGAGCAAGCTGCGGGACCGAGATCGGGAAACTCAGGCTCCGAACCCAGTCGCCGAACTGCGAGGCTATCGACGGTCTCTTAGCCTTTGCACCTTCCGAACCGCTTGTTTGAGCGAGGATACGTTGATGGAGTCCCGCAGGGACCGGCAATTCGTCGAGCTTATAGCTAACGATCGCGGCGAGCGATCTGACAACCATTCCGGGTAGGTCAGTGCACTCATCACAGAGAACTGCGTGACGTTCCCATCGGTGGAATACAGTAGCCGGAAGAAATCCGTCGAGATAATCAGTAAGATGTTCTTCGAACTCGGAACAGCCTACCGTCGCGTCCGGTACGGTCTTTGACAAGATCTTTGCTTCCAAACGCGTGACTGCCGTTCGCGGTTCTGTCATCTGCCGACAAGCCGCGATCGTTGACTTCACTTCATTCATCAGCGAATGGCATAGCGGGCACTGCAGAGCGTGTGCCGACATGGCCTTGCGTGCATCCGGTTCGAGAGCTTTTTCGAGATAATCAGAAAGCCAATTCTCGAACGCCGTGCAGTCTATGAAGTTGTCGCGTTCAAATCCCATAACACTACCCCTTGATCAAACCATTTTTGTTATGACGGGCGAATATACACATTTTGCTTCCGTTAAACCGTCACAACCCTCATTCTCTTCAATATCTTCGCCAGTTCGATACGGCCTCGGTTAATTCGCGACTTCACAGTTCCTTCCGGTATCTGAAGCATATCAACGATCTCCTGATAACTCAGTTCCTCGATGTCGCGAAGGATCACACATGTTTTCAAATCGGCCGGAAGTTTATCTATTCCTTCCTGGACCTGGGCCGCAAGTTCACGGCGTTCCATCTCTTTATGGGCCGACGAACCGACCGCACGGAGATGATACTGGTGGTCGTCCACCGCATCTGCCATCGTATTTTGCGGATTTCGCTGCCGATGGCGGTAATCATCAATTATCAAATTGCGGGCTAGCCGCATGAGCCAATTTGCCAGGTCGCCCTGTTTGGCGTCGTATTGATCCAGAGTTCGATAGATCCGGATGAATACTTCCTGCGTAAGATCCTCTGCCGCATCGGCATTCGATGTGAATCTATAGGCGAGGTTGAAGATCCGGCGGGAAAAGAGAGTAACTATCTCTTCCCACGCGACGCCATCACCGCCGCGTGCACGCCGCACAAGATCAGCACCATTTATTTCCGCAGACGCCTTTAATGCTTCCAAGCGAGTTCTCTCCGATAGCAAATGCCCTGAAAAGGCAACAAAGCAATAACGCCCGCCTTGTCAAAGCTGATTTACGATACCAGAAAACGAAAAGTTCCGCTAAAGGCCGGAAATATGTAAGGGAGTTAGCCTTTCTCCCACAAATACAGTATCTTCGTGTGTTTGTTGCCTGTTCGGTCTGAGCCGAACCAGGGTCACCGATATTCAAAATAGAGACGGTCGATTTGCGCAAGTATCTCAAATTCATATTACTGCTCCTTTTTGCGGTCTTTTTGCTTTGGTTCTTTGGCAGGAACCTTGATTGGAAGGAGGTCGGATCAAGTCTTCGAAAGGCCAACCCTTACTATCTCGGTCTCGCGTTTGTGGGCATTTGTATAGGTTATTTTCTTAGAGCTGTACGCTGGAAAGTTCTGCTTAGGCCAATTACCGAAGCAAATCTTCGAGAACTTTTTGCAACGACCACGGTAGGTTTTGCTGCAATTTTGATGGTCGGACGTGCCGGCGAGATCGTCCGTCCAATGTGGCTTCCGATGCGTGACAGGCGAGTAAGGCCAAGCGCAGCCCTTGTTACTATCTTTGTCGAACGAATGTTCGATCTGGCCTCTTTGTTTGTTTTCTTTGCGATCAGCCTGATCTGGTTTAAGGCTCCGGCGGGCCGCGAATCTGAATTCGCGTCGATAGAACTGGTCGGAAATCTGATGCTCGGTGCGACCATCCTTGGTTTCGTCGCGATGTTCGTGTATCACCGTTTTTCAGCACCGGTCATCGCGTGGTTCGAACGATTTACCGATAAAGCTTGGGTTCCGGGTCGGCTGCGGGCCTTGTTTTTGAGTCTTTTGCGACAGTCGGCGGCTGCTTTAGATATTTTGAAGAGTCCCCGCGAGATATTTTGGGTTATCTTCTGGACGACCGGTTTGTGGTTTGCGATCGCATTGCCCACCTGGCTCATTATCCGGGCTTTCGGCCTCGAAATGAGCTTCATCGATTCGATCTTTGTAATGGGGGTCGCGAGCCTTGGGTCGCTGATACCGACGCCAGGCGGTGCAGCCGGTGCCTTCCATGCGGCCACGGCCGGAGCCCTTTTGCTGTTGGGCGTGAGTCAGGATGTTGCGGCGGCCGTGTCGATCATAATGCACCTGATCTATTTCGTACCGGCTGTGGTATTTGGGTTATATTATTTCTTTCATGGTGACATAAGCGTTGAGCGGTTTCGTAGCCTGCTCTCCAGCGAAAATGCCGAAAGGGAGATCGAATCTGATTCTCCCGATTTTGTTCCCGAAAACTAGTGGTTGCGCCTCCGACGCGGATTCATTATCTTAACCTTGGTCAAATCGATATTCTTTCAGGTCAACGATTATGCGCTGCCCATTTTGCGGACACATTGAAGATAAAGTAGTCGATTCACGCGAAGCCAAAGACGGCGATGCCATAAGACGTCGTCGAGAATGCCTTGGTTGCGGGCGACGTTTCACTTCGTATGAGCGGATCGATGAGATCCCCTATATGGTTGTGAAGAAGGATGGACGGAGGGAAACCTTCGATCGGAATAAGGTTTTGTCGGGACTTTTGCGAGCTTGTGAAAAAAGGCCGATCTCCACGCCTCAGCTTGAAGCGATCGTTGATGAGATCGAAAAGGAAGTTCAGGATTCTCAGGATCGCGAACTCGGGACGAACGATATAGGGAAACTGATAATGCGTCGCCTTAAGACACTCGACAAAGTTGCATATGTTCGTTTTGCCTCAGTTTACCTAGAGTTTGAAGATGTCTCGGCATTTATGACCGAGCTCAAGGCGCTTGTCAATTCCCGAGCGCAGACCCCAGCCGCTCTCAAAAAGAAGAAAAAGAAATAATTCGATCCGAAAAACCAGGAAAATGGAGAGAAAGTCATACGCTGCGGCTTTTGCAAAGTACCTTTGTATGATGCGACCGAATTGCCGATTCAGCTTCAAAGACCTAAGATAGGTTTTTATGGCTGATTTTGAAGAATTTTCCGTTGGGCTCGCTGAATCTGACGCTATCGAACCGATGATGCAGATCCCGTCGGATCTGCCCGCGCTTCCATTAAGGGATATCGTTATCTATCCGTTCATGATCGTTCCGCTGTTCGTTTCGCGGGACAAATCGATAAAGGCTGTCGAAGAGGCGCTCAAGGACAATCGGATGATCGTCCTGGTCTCTCAAAAAGACCTGAATAAAGAGGATCCGAACCGAGAAGACCTTTTCGACGTCGGGACTGTAGCCATCATTATGCGGATGTTGAAGCTGCCGGATGGCAGGATCCGCATTTTGATCCAGGGGCTTTCTCGAACCAAGATCGACGGGGTCAGCTCTGGCGGCGACCACGTTCGCGCGACGATCACGCCGGTTTCGGAACCATTGGCTCCCGAGAATTCGCTTGAGGTAGAGGCGCTCATTCGAAACGTCCGAAGCTTGATGGAACGAGCAGCAAGCCTTGGAAAGAACATCTCGCCTGAAGTACTCGCGATCATCGCAAATTTGGATGATGCGGGCCGTCTTGCGGACCTGTCGGCATCTAACTTGGATCTTAAGGTCGAAGACGCGCAAAGCGTATTGGACATAATCGATCCCGTGGCCCGTCTCCGAAAGATCAACGACCTGCTTAATAAAGAGATCGAGGTCCTCACTGTTCAACAGGAGATCAATACACAGGCTCGGGCTGACATTGCCCGGTCCCAGC
>CAYTDJ010000040.1:0-11421 GCA_964436265.1 uncultured Chloracidobacterium sp.
AAAACGACCAGCTTGGCAAGGACATCGATTCGCTCAAGTATCTCTTTGGCACGATGGACGTTTCCGGAAACACAACATCGATCTCTGCGACTGCCCGAACACTTCAGACTGAACAAGCCGTTAGCTTGAGGGACACTCTCGAAGGCCTCCAGATGCTTGGAAAGGCGTTCCTTGGCAACGCAAAGGGGGCCGACAAAAAGGTCTATGCCCGCCTTATCGAAAATGTGAAGTTCACCGCGAAAGGGAACGACGTTTCAATGGACTTGGTGATCGCCCAAACGGATATGAATTTTCTGGTAGGGTTATTGGCAAAGAAATAGGCGACTTTGAGAAAGCCCGCGCGTCAGCAAAGGCGTAAATTGCAGCTTGAACGTCACGCCCTCGCTTAAGAGCAGGTTTCCGCACATTATCGTCGGCGAAATCTTCCGCCGCCTTGTCGTTTAGGAGCGGCGAATTGCTCGACATCGCGATTGAAATGTCCGGCATCATCAAACAGCGGGAACAGCTGAAGACCGGGCGACAAATAGGCAGCGCGGAGTTCCACAGGCCGTGTACCTGCTCGGTTGATAACATGGACCTTTCCCCCGCGAACTTCCTCGATCCATTTCGCAAACTCCTCGGCCATTCCGACCGTCGCCGAAAGCAGCAAAATGCGAATACGCGGCGGAGTTAGAATTATCGCCTCCTCCCAAACATGCCCGCGTTCCTCGTCGGCAAGATAATGGGCCTCGTCCAAGATGACGAAATCGGTCTTCACCTGTTCACCTTCTCTGAGTGCGTCAAAAAGCTGGTTTCGATAGATCTCCGTGGTGCCGACGATAAGCGGAGCGTCAGTGTTTTCCTTTCGGTCACCGGTAAGTATGCCGACCTTCGCTGCACCGAATTCGGCAGAAAACTCAACGTATTTCGAATTCGTGAGGGCCTTGAGCGGAGTCGTGTACCAGGCTCGCTGTCCTTTCGCGAGCAGCCGTCGGATCTCTTCGCGAGCGATCCAGGTCTTGCCGCTTCCCGTGGGGGCCGTAACAAGCACGTCTTCGTGTTCGATCGCTTCAAGTGCTTCGATCTGAAACGGGTCGGGTTGAAAAGGCTGAGCTTCCGGAATGCCGATCCCCTCCAAAAGCCTTTCGGTCGCCTTCAGCTGCCCGATGGTCTGCCTCGATTCCTCAAACCGAGCAGAACTTTCGCCTGCAAATCCGCGTTTGTTATATCGTTCGTCCTTTGGGCCCGTCGAATGTCGTTTACCCCTTCGGCTGCGGGGTCGGTTGTCTGAGCGTCGCGGCATATATCGCGATGTTAATTGTTTGAAGGCATTAAGTCGAATTCTTCCAATTACCGCCGCAAGCTGTTAAAATGGAGAATTTGTACCGCAACTGTTTTTGCGGGCAAAGCGTCTAAGCCAAAAGGCTTGCAGTTCAGCCAATTTTAGGTGCTTAAAGTAATATGTTCGACCAGGAATCATACAGTTTTGAGGTGCCGGCAGAACCGCTCCGTGAGGGCGATCTGTTCTATCACTACGAGGTCGGCACGTGGAAACTCGACCGCCGTTTATACTCGATCCTCGGCATTTCGCTATTACTGAATCTAACGTTTTTCGGGGTCATGGCCCAGACCAACGTCCTCATGGCGCGCGGATGCGACAGCCCGTTTGTCGGTCGGGTATGCCAGGTTCTCGATCTGGCTTACGTGGGAACGGTTCTTTTCGGCACTGAGCGTGAATATGTCGATGCCGCATACGATCGGACGGATCTAGGCGAGGCTGAGGTCACTTGGATAGATCAAACAGGTGTTCCTCCGCAGTTCGAGTATCCTGAAGGCTATTTCTATCAGGAAACTCCGCCACAGGACCAGATCGCAATGAATCCGGATAGCGGCTTCATTGCTCCCGGAATTCCATCCGTCAGCCCGGTACAGAGCGGAAATAGCCTGATCGATACTCCGGCGATCGCACCTAAGCAGAACAAGAATGCTGTTGTCGGCGACATTCCGGATTCGCCGTTCGATCTTTCAGATACGAATACAGCTTCGGCCAAAACCCCAAGCAAGAAAGGAAAGGGCAACTCCAACTCTGAAAGGTCCGATCCGGAAAAGAACGTAGCGCAGACAAACAGCAACACCGGAAATCCAGCTGTCGACCCGACCGAACCGGTCGATCCGAACGAGATAAACAAACGGCCGTTCAAAGATCTTGGAGATCTTGTAAACGAAAAGGTCGCAAAGAATGAGGTCGATCTTCAGTCTGAATTTTCGATCAACGCCCGAGGGAAACTTAACAAAGAAGGAAAGTTTGACCCGAAGAGCTTTAAGTACATTGCCGCGTCGAGTCCGGATCCGGATATGATCGATGTGGTAAAACGCGGTATCGAGGCTATAAACGAAAGCGGCTATTTGAAATACCTATCCGACCTTAGCGGCAAGGACCTTGATCTTCAGGTCAAACAGGACCTGGCGAATTTGAATGCAGTGGTTCAGACCGAACTCGAAAGTGAGAATCGAGCACGAACGCTTAGCAGCCTTCTGGGTTCACTCATCTCGATGAAGATGAAAGAAAAGCAGGCTGTCGATGCCGACGAGAACGACAAGGACGACCTTATACTTCTTGAAAATGCAAAGGTTGAGCAGGTTGGCAAGAAATTGATCATTACGTTCAATGTCCCGAAGGAGATCGTCCATAAGATGATCGAACGAAAACTCGCTGAACAAGCCGCTGAATCGAAAAAACCGAGCGGCAACGCTATGACAAATCGAAACGACAACACTGCGGCGAAATAAGCTTTGACTATTACGAAAGGTAAAAACTCGATCCTCGTTCTAACCACGCTTGGCGTTTACCTCAGCCTGTTGATGGTCGGCGGCGCCGCGCCGCAGGTGTTCGCCCATTCGGCGACGACGCGTAACTTTGAGTTAACGGACGAGATCGAGGTAAAGGACGATCTTGATACTAAGCCGGACGACACAATTGCGACGGTCGAGAACGCGAATTCCGACAGGTTTCGTGAATTTGCGAGTGCTTACGCCGAATATGTTCTCGATAGTTACAATGACGAACTAAGGTTCGGTGAGAAGTTGAAGAGAGCGTGTCCTGATGGATGTCGACTCTCGTATTTGACCTATTTCACTACCTTCACTCCAGCGTTAGAGCACTTTCTTAACGTCTCAGACTACACACAAAGTATTGATTGGAAGGGAGATACTCGTCACAATAGGATCGAGATCAAATATTCTCCATCCCATGGGGAACTCTCCCGACTAAAGGCTGCGTTTTCAATCAGCTCCACTGGGTCGAAGCGACCATTTGCACCGATAATCCAAAGTTCAAATGTTCAGATCGAACCCCAGAATGGTCATTTGGTCATAGTCACCCGCCTACCCCGTGCCGGCCTCGACGCCCTGCTTGCGAAAGACGCAAAGTAGCGGCGAGCGGGATTAACACCCGATCATTTTCGCCATAAACTCAGAACTTCGGAACAAATGTCCAACAAACCTTAGTTTGTTGAACTCTTGAGCTTCAGTATTTCAACAAACTGAAGTTTGTTGGACGATTAAGAGGAAACCATGGCAGTTAACAGTTTTGCAGATAAATTAGTCAAAAAAGTATTTGGATCGAGCAGCGATATCTTTCTGAAGAAGGCCCGGCCGATCGTTGCCGAGATCAACGATTGGGAAGCTAAGATCGAGAAGCTTTCGGACGATGAACTGAAAGCCCAGACCCCGAAATTCAAGGAGATCATCGCAAAGCATCTCGAAGGGATCGATGACAAGACCGAGCGCCGAAAAGCCGAACAGGAGATCCTTCACGATCTTTTGCCCGAAGCGTATGCGACCGTACGCGAGGCTTCTCGCCGCGTTACAGGCATGCGGCATTTCGATGTGCAGATGATCGGCGGCATTGCATTACACCAGGGACGTATCGCCGAGATGCGAACAGGTGAAGGTAAGACACTCGTCGCGACCTTGCCGTCGTATCTGAACGGACTTACGGGCCGCGGCGTAAACGTTGTCACGGTTAACGACTATCTCGCGCTTCGCGACGCGGAGTGGATGGGCAAGATCCATAAATTCCTCGGCCTTTCGGTCGGTTGTATCCAGAACGATATGGACGACGTCGAGCGAAAGGAAGCTTACGCGGCAGATATCACGTACGGCACGAACAATGAGTTCGGCTTCGATTATCTGCGCGACAATATGAAGTTCGATGTCGAATCGCTCGTCCAGCGTGATCATTACTATGCGATCATCGACGAAGTCGATTCGATCCTCATCGACGAAGCCCGGACTCCGCTCATCATTTCCGGCGCAACGGATGACGCGACCGATAAGTATTACATCGCGAACGACATCATTCCGCGACTCGAAAAAGGCCACAAGGACGAAGAGACAAAGGTAACGACCGGCGACTATCTCGTAGATGAAAAGAACCACTCTGCGGTGCTGACGGAACAGGGCGTTTCTAAGGCGGAAAAACTTCTCGGTGTCGCGAATCTCTACGATCCCGGCAATATGGAGTTGCTCCATTGTGTCGAACAGGCTCTCAAGGCCCATACGCTCTATCGACTGGATCACCATTATGTCGTACAGGACGGTGAGGTCATTATCGTTGACGACTTCACAGGTCGCCTGATGCAGGGACGACGCTGGTCTGACGGGCTTCATCAAGCCGTCGAGGCAAAAGAAGGCGTCAAGATCGAACGCGAAAACCAGACGCTTGCGACGATCACTCTGCAGAACTACTTCCGAATGTACGAGAAGCTGTCGGGCATGACCGGTACGGCCGAAACAGAAGCGGAGGAGTTCGGAACGACTTACAACATTGATGTCGTAATTATCCCTACAAACCAGGCGATGATCAGAAAGGATAACTCTGACATGATCTATCGCACGCTGCCTGAAAAATGGGATGCGGTGGTCGATGAGATCAAAGATCTGCACGCTGAGGGCCGTCCCGTTCTTGTGGGTACTGTTTCCGTTGAAAATTCGGAATTGATCTCGGACCGTTTGAAGAAGATCGGCATTCCGCACAATGTTCTCAACGCCAAGTACCATGAACGTGAGGCCGAGATCGTCGCACAGGCGGGCCGCAAAGGCGCTGTAACGATCGCAACGAACATGGCGGGACGCGGTACCGACATTTTACTTGGCGGCAACCCTGAATTTCTCGCGAACGAATACCTGAAACGGATGGAGATCAATCCGGACGAAGCTACGCCCGAGCAATTTGAAGAGCAGCTGAGAAAAGCGAAAGCCGTCGTGGCTGAGGAACACAAAGAAGTCGTCGCCGTCGGCGGCCTTCACATACTCGGCACCGAACGCCACGAATCACGACGTATCGATAATCAGCTCCGCGGCCGAGCCGGCCGTCAGGGCGACCCCGGATCGTCGAGGTTCGTCCTTTCCCTCGAGGATGACCTGATGCGCATATTCGCGGGCGACAAGGTTCGTTCGATGATGGAATGGCTCGGGATGGAAAAAGGTGTCGCGATAGAATCGCGCACCGTCTCCAAGCAGATAGAACGCGCGCAAAAAGCCGTCGAAGCCCGCAACTTCGAGACACGCAAACACGTTCTCAAATACGACGACGTGATGAACAAACAGCGTGAAACTATCTACGGACTCCGTCGTCAACTTATGTTCGAACCCGAACATCGCGAGTATCTTCTCGGTGAGAACGGCGTTGCGAAAGATCTTCTTCACGATCTTACGCATAGTTTTTTAAGCCTGGAAACAGGTCCTGACAAATGGGACATCGACACATATGCCGCCGAGATCGAGAGTATTTATGCGGTCGATCCGGCTAAAGACGCTGGCGTTGATTTCCACAAGATGAACCCTGACCAGATCGAAGAAGCGATCTGGAGGAAGGCGTCGGCAAACTACGCTGCGAAGGAAAAACTTGCTGGTGAGGAATCACTGCGGGCTTACGAGCGATACATAATGCTCAACATCATCGATTCGCAGTGGAAAGATCATCTCCTTTCTATCGATCAGGTCAAACAGGGTATTGGCTTGGTAGGATATGGGCAGAAAGATCCGCTCGTGGAATACAAGAAGCAGTCGTTCGATATGTTTCAGGACATGCTCGACCGTATCGACACGAACACCTGCAAATCGCTATTCCACCTTCACGTCGTTACACAAGACGAACAGGAAGAACGCGAACGTCTGGAACGTCTCGCGCAACAGCGGGCGCGAAAACAGGCGGCAGGGATGGCATTTACGGGGGCGATGGCGACCGCCGAGGCCGCAGGTGCCGAGGCCGCTCGACATACACCCTATGTCCGAGATACGCCGAAGATGAAGCCCAATCAACCCTGTTACTGTGGCTCCGGCAAGAAGTTCAAGAAGTGCCACGGCGCTGGAATGTAGGCTTGGCGAGAAAACAAATATGCGGGGCCGAATTGTCGCGCCCCGCATTTCTAATGAAATCTAGGTAAACCCGCTCTATTTGTTCGCGGGAGCGGTGTTAGCAGCCGCGGGTTTCTCTTCAGATGGTTTCTGTGCCCCAGCTTTTATATCGGTTATCTGAGCGTGTATGAACTTCCAGCCGTCGGGGCCTTTCCGCACGACCCAAGTGACCATAGAGTTTCGCTCTTCGGTTTTGCCGTCCATCGTCGTTTTACCTGTCGCCCGTGCATATGCGACCGCTCCATCACCTGCCGGATGGGTTCTTACCTTTAGGTCGTTGAACTTCAATCCGTCCCATTTGACCTTACCAGACTTGATCTGTTCCAAGCGGGATGCCTTTGTCTGCATTTCTCCGTTTTGGTCGATCAACGAATAATCGTCGGCGTAGAATTTTCCGACCGCATCGGCGTCGTTCTTGTTAAGCGCCGCCTCGAAATCCGCGATCATTTTCTTCACATCGCCTTCAACTGCGGCCGTGTCTGGTTTCGAAGTATTAGCATTATTCGCGGCGTTTGCCGGCTTATTTGTTGCATTATTGGTTGCTGCCTGTTCGCCGCACGCTGACAAAAACACCGACGTTCCGATCAACACTGCAAAAACGATGATTTTCCTTCGCATAGATCTCCTCTGTTTTCTGATTCGACGCTTGTTTTGAGCAATTCGAACCGCTGCCGCATCCTATTAGACAGCCATTCGCCCGCGAATTGGGAATTTTCGTGATTTGGAAGACGCAGGATTTATACGCTTGTTAGGGCCGTAAGTCAAGCAAAAAGGCTGTGCGTTGTTGCGATCGCCGATGTGACCCTTATCCTGTCTTGATCGGGCCTCAAAACAACATAAGACGGCCATTAACGACCGCCCCGGAAACCGAGATCTGGACAATATCATTGGCCGATCTTTGGCGGTGCAAGTTTTTTAAGACTTCCCTGCCCGCTGATCTGGCGATTTCCAGCGACTTTCTCGGCCTGAGCGAATGCTCGAAGAAAATTCCCGCCAAGCACCTTTTGAATATCTTGCTCAGAATATCCGCGCCGAAGCATCTCGTAAGTGATCAAAACAAGATCTTCCATACCGTTCATTCCCGTCGGGAGGAACGGAACACCGTCAAAATCTGAACCAAGTCCTACAATATCTATCCCGGCGACCTTCTTCATGTGGTCAATATGATCTACGATCCGCTTATAGTCGGCGACGTATATCGGGTTTGCCGCGAACAGCTTTCTCTCGGCCTCGTTATAACCGGCGGGATCATTCTCGAACTGCTTTCTAAGGGCCTCGATCTGCGGCCGTAGCCTTGCAGAACGATCGTTTTCTTCCTGATTCGTACGCGAGTCAAGGAACGACGGATAGAAATTGATCATCATTACGCCGCCATTCTTCGCAACCCTTTTGAGAACTTCATCTGGAACATTACGCGTATGGTCGCTAACGCCGCGTGCGCTCGAATGCGATGCGATTATCGGCGCAGTTGAAATATCAAGAACATCGTTCATTACCTTCACTGACACATGGGAAATATCGATGAGCATGCCAAGGCGATTCATTTCCTTAACTACCTCTTTCCCAAAATCGGACAGGCCGTTATTTTTGACCTCGCCTCTGTGTGCGTCAGCCCAATCGTGCGAGACATTATGAGTCAAGGTCATATAGCGGATGCCAAGACGATAGAAATTTCGCAGTGCATAAAGTGAATTCTCGATCGCATATCCGCCTTCGATTCCCATCAACAAGCAGACCTTACCCAGCTTTTTGGCCCGGCGGATCTCGCCCGACGTCGTGCACATCATTACCTGCTGAGGATGCCTTTCGGCCTCGCGATAGGTCGCATCGATGAGGTCCATCGCTCGCCGCATCGCACCACCGGTTTTCAACGTCTCGCCGCCGACGTAGATCGACATAAACTCGCCAGTTATACCGCTCGCTTTGAATCGCGCCAGATCAGTGTGAAACGGCGATCCGTCCTTGTGAAACTTTCCGATCGAGTTCGAAGCAAGATCGAAATCCTCATCGACCATCGGCGAAGGAATGTCATTATGTCCGTCGATAACGATGGCGTTTCTATGGATCTTGAGCGCCCGCTGCCACAAAACAGGGTCGGCGTCCTTCGGCATTGTTTGCCCCAACGCGGAGATAGTCAGCGATAAGACTATCAAGATCAAAACTGTCGTTTTCATATTCATTAGTTCCTTAAATGGTAAGCATGAGATGAGGCAAGTGTAGCCTGTTTCAATTGGATCGAGAAGCGCAAAGACTCATTGAGAAAGAAGCGGAAAGAACTGGCCTTTAAGCTTTTGTCCTTTCGGCACAGTGGGGACTCCGGAAAGCAATTCCTCGTTAGTGTTAGATCTAACGCCATCCCGGATAAAATTGACAACGACACCGCGCCTTGGCCTTTCAGACCTATTTTCAAAAGATCCATGCAGCGTCATCGGGTGGTGGAAACTCGCAATTCCTGCTTTCAGGACAGATGCGACGGGGTTGAACGACGTCTTCTGTTCGGCATCCAGATAGGAAAATACGGCATTCATATCGTTTGCCAGGTGTTCGCGAGGCAACAGGGGCCAACGATGACTACCCGGCACGTAATGAACACAGCCATTCTCTTCATCGGCATCGTCGAGCCCGATCCAACAAGTAAGATGAGCCATTGGCACGGTACGGGTCCAATAGGAATAGTCTTGATGCCATGCAACCACCGCACCATCCCTTGCCGGCTTTACAAACACCTGATCATGCCAAAGTCGAACCGGGCCATGCAAAAGACGTTCGGCCGCTCGAACGAGGCGCGGGTAAAAGACCAGATCGTGAAATGCGGCCGAAACACGCCATGCACCGAGGGCATGAAAGAGCCGTTTATCCGAATCGTCAGACTCATTGGAGTTGTATTCGTAGAAAAGTCGGTTCTCCTCCTGACCTGGTTCCATCAACATTTCAAGCTCCGAACGTAATTGATCGATCTGAGTCGCGCCCAGGAGTGGTACACCGATAACAAACCCATCGCGCTCAAACCGTTCTAATTGGTCGCCCGTTATCGGTTCGATGGACTCGATCTCGTCCTTTGAAAAAATGCCTGTCAACCTTCGATGACTCTCGGAAAGGTCAGAAATCATACTTATGTCGGGGTTTAGCCCATTGGCCTACAAAAGATTTTTATTCCAAAAGCAGCTCAAATATCTTACAATATTGGCTGGAGATCTATCGGCGACCTCACATTGCCACAATTCGACTATCTTCAAACTCACGTTCTTGGCTTAAAATACCGACCAAATACAGGCAAAGAAACTCTGACAAGCTCTTAGTCGTTCCACGTGTATCCACACCGCAAGTTTACTCAGGTGCTCTTTTGCATCTATGAGCAAGAAACAATCAAAAAAAGCCGGCAATCTAGAAAACCCGAATCGGCAAGGCTCTAATGAAGGTCTCGATTCGGTAGTGAACGCAGGACAACTACTAACGGACGATCAATACCGAGGGTTCATTGAGAATCTTCCGGTGTTATTCTATGCTGTCGACCCAACTCCGCCATATTCGCCCATCTACGTCAGCCCGGCATTCTCTCGCTTTGGCTACCCGATCGAGGAATGGCTTGCAAATCCCGAAATGTGGATTCGTGTTATCCATCCGACCGACCGTGAGTGGGTCTTCCATCAGACCACCGTTTCAACAGAAACCGGGGAAGAAGTCGATTACGAGTACCGCATTATTGATGCGGAAGGCGATATTCACTGGGTCCGTGATCGCGGCTGTCTGATCCGAAACAAGAACGGGAATGTGGTCTGTCGAGAAGGAGTTATCCTCGACATCACCCAACAGAAGCAGGCCGAAGAACAGCTAAAGCTCGGTGAAGAAAGATTCAGAAACATATTTGAAAATGCGAATGACATCATCTATGTCCACGATCTGGAGGGTAATTATCTTTCGATAAATGACGCTGGACTGCGTGTTTTTGGTTACACGCGCGACGAGGCTTTGCAGCTCAATATGCGGCAGGTCGCTGTACCCGAACACTATGAGTTGATGAAGAAGAAGCTAGCGGCCAAGTTGAACGGCAGAACGAAACAGACCTCGTATGAGGTTGACTGTGTCCGAAAAGACGGCAGCCGTATAACGCTGGAGGTCAACACAAGTGCGATCCAAAAGGATGGTAAACAGGTCGCCGTCCAGGGAATCGCACGTGATATTACGGAACGAAAACGCATCGAGGCAGCGATCCGGGAAAATGAAGAACGCTATCGGGACCTTTTCGAAAATGCCAACGACCTCATTTACACACATGATCTGAGCGGGAACTTTACCTCTATAAACCGAGCGGGCGAGATCATTACGGGCTATTCGAGGGCAGAAGCCTCGAAAATGAATATCGGGCAAGTTGTCGCTCCCGAGTTTCTCGAAGTCGCCAAACGGATGACGGCTTTGAAGGTAGCGGGTAAAGGGCCGACCGCCTATGAGCTCGAGATCATTGCAAAGGGAGGCAACCGTGTATCACTTGAGCTCAGTACGCGTCTAATGTTCCAGGATGGCCGGCCTGTCGGGGTCCAAGGGATAGGCCGTGACATAACTGAACGAAAAAGAGCGGAAGAGGCATTGAAGGCAAGTGAGCACCGGTATCGCCAACTGGGTGAAGGAATACTTCATCAGATATGGACCGCACGCCCCGACGGCATGCTCGATTATGTAAACAAACGCACGCTCGAATATTTTGACCGCAGTTTTGACGAGATGTTGGGGGAAGGTTGGAAGAACGTGGTTCACCCCGACGACCTTGGTGAGGCGATGAATAGATGGCTTCACTCCTTAAAGAGCGGAGAGCCATACGAGACCGAATTCAGGCTGCGAAGACACGATGACGAATATCGCTGGCACGTCGCAAAGGCCACCGCCGGGACGGACGCCTTTGGAAACATCGTCAAATGGTTTGGAACAAACACTGACATTCACGACCAGAAGTTAAGTGAAGAAAAGTTGAATTACTACGCGAGACACTGTCCACTGACCGATCTTCCAAACCGGATCGAGTTCATG
>CAYTDJ010000041.1:0-11368 GCA_964436265.1 uncultured Chloracidobacterium sp.
TGATAGCCGTGCTACTGGGAATAATGATGCGGATCAAGCATCCGCAGCCGTGGGACGAGACTCCTCTGGATGGCAAGCGCAAACTCGTTGCAGCGCTGGTTCTGGTAATATTCGTGCTTTGTTTTGTACCGTTTCCGCTTAAGCTAAGCTAGTTTGCCGCAATGTTCGGAAGCATTCCTTTCACTTCGCGAACGACGGTCTGCACGTCTTTGTCGCCATCCAAAGCGATCATGAAGAAATCATAGCTTGTCTTAAAGCAGACCATTCCATTCCCGAAAAACCAAACGCCTTCAAGCAGCGGATTTCCGCCGATCAGCCAGTCGATCGGTGCGCCGGTGATCGTCTTTGGGTTGAGGATGTTCGTCATCATCACCGCGCCCGAAGCAAAAGAAAAAGCGCCTAAGAGCGGAGCCCCGATTCGCCGCGCGATATCTGCTTCGAATTTGATCTGTTCTGCCTTTGCTCCATCGAGATCGCCGTTCGCGATCTTCTCTTCACGCGATCTGAGGTACTCGTTAAAACTCTCTCCGATCTTCTTCACCGACCACGCAGGCAGAGCAGAATTGAAAAGCCAGTGTGAACTAATTCCTGTAAAGACAACTCCAAGTCCGGCGCCGATGGCCATCGATGCGCCGGTCGCCGCGGCACGCAATGGGTCTTCCTGAATCCAGGTCGAGGCTTTTGAAAGGGACTTCCATGTCGAATCGACCGTCCGCGACCAGCTTGCACCGAAATTGAAAAGGTCCGCGGCGGTCTTTGCACCCGAACCAACGGCTTCTTTCGCGCCGTCAAAGATCTCGCCGGCTTTCTTTGCCGCGACGCCGAGGATATCGCCGGCCGCTTCGGTGGTTTTTCCCGCGGTTTCTTCCGCGGCATCACGCACAGGTTCGCTCGCATCCCACGCCTTTTTGGCGGTCTCGTTCGCGGCTTTAAGGGTTTCCTCCGCTGCCTTCACTGCTTGTTTTCCGACCTCGGTTCTTTCAGCCTCAGATTTGATCTTCTCTGCGCCCTTTTGCGCGGTCTCCACCACCACGCGTGCGCCTTCCTCGAGCTTGTCCTTTATCCCGAGCTGTTTGTCGATCTCGCCAAACTTTTCCTTGGCATCACGCTGCCATTTGTCGAACCTGTCTTTGTAATCGGACATAAAAATACCTCTCGCCCCTATCAGAACTTATCTCTTATAACGCTTTCCGGCATCGGAAAGTTCACCGGCGATCTTCTTTATGATTGCGCCGAACAGGTTTAGATTCAACGATTTATTTACAACGTTGCCGATACTTAAGAAACCTGCCGTCGCCGTGTTAACCTTTATCCTGTCAAAATCGGTATGTTAATGGTGAAATGCCCCTCATGCGGGACGGAATCTCAATACGAAGGCAACGAATTTCGGCCCTTTTGCTCCGAAAGATGTAAGCTGCTCGATTTCGGTGCGTGGACGGACGAGGAATATAGTTTACCCGTCGAGGAAACCAACCTTACCGAAGAGGACCTGGAGCGCATCGAAACTGCTCTCCGAACAAGCGGTAAGGAATGAGTGTTATGTTTCTTCTATTTGATGTTGCTGCACCCGGCGGCGGAACGGCCGCGGCCGCGGTCGGTATTGGATTCCTTCTTGTTCTTCTCGCGGTCGCCTATGTCGCGTTCAGGCTTTTGAAGAAGACTGTGAAGATGGCCGTTCGCATGGCGATCGTCGCCGTAATTGTGGTCATCGCCATCGTTGGAAGTGTTTCACTATGGTGGTTCGGTTCATCTTCCGGCGGACCAAGACCGCCGCGGCCCTCACCGACCCGCAGATAATTCGGTAAGTTCTGTATATCGATGCCCACAAACGACGAAACAAAACGGCCCGGATTATTCGCACGTTACAAAACTCTTCCGGTAAACGTCTTTGCGCTAAGTTTCGTCGCGTTTCTAAATGACGCATCCAGCGAGATCATCTATCCGCTTTTGCCTGCCTTCCTCGCGCTTTCTCTCGGTGCGACCCCGTTTGCCATCGGCATGATCGAGGGCTTTGCCGAGTCGGTCGCAAGCATACTGAAACTATTCTCAGGATATCTCAGCGATAAATTCGATCGGCGAAAGCTGCCCGTGTTTCTTGGATATTCGCTCGCCGCAATAATGCGCCCGTTGCTTGCATTTGTAACGACCTGGCAGCAAGTGCTTGTCGTACGCATGGCAGACCGCGTGGGGAAAGGCATTCGAGGCGCGCCTCGCGACGCGCTGCTTGCCGGCAGTGTGCCGGTGGAAAATCGCGGGCTCGCGTTCGGATTCAATCGGGCTGCCGATCATCTAGGCGCGGTCGTCGGGCCTGTTTTCGCGTTTTTCCTGCTTTCTTATCTTGCCGCAGACCCACAGAATCCGACGGCGATCGAGTATCAAAAGGTCTTCCTGTTTGCGTCTATCCCGGTTGTTCTCGGACTCTTTGTGATCATCTTCTTAGTTCACGAAGAACCCAGACCTGAGGTCAACGGCGACTCGATGCCGATCAAGTTTTCGCTCAGCCAATTTGACGGTAACTTCAAGCGGCTTCTCTTCATCGTCGCATTGTTCACACTTTCAAATTCGACCGATGCGTTCTTGCTTCTTCGAGCGGAGCAGTCGGGAGTGTCGCCGGCGATGCTGCCGCTATTGTGGATGACGCTGCATTTCAGCAAGGTGATAAGTTCGCTGATCGGGGGCGATCTTTCGGATCGGTTTGGCCGCCGATCGCTGATAATAACCGGCTGGATCATTTACGCTGCTGTCTATGTCGGATTTGCATTCATCGATTCGGCATGGCATGCGTGGGCTCTGTTCATCGTTTACGGAACCTATTTCGGCCTGACCGAAGGCGTCGAAAAGGCCTTCGTTGCCGACATGGTCGAACCCGAAAAACGCGGAACCGCTTACGGTTTTTACAACCTCGCGTTTGGCATCACGGTCTTTCCAGCATCACTCCTATTCGGCCTCGTCTGGTACGAACTGGGCGCTCCGACGGCTTTTATCGCGAGTTCTGTAGTTTCGGTAATGGCGGCTGTTATGCTCTTCACCGTCAAACCTCCGCTTAAACAAAAAGAAGCGGCCTAGACCGCTTCTCTTGAATTCAATGACAATCTCTATCTAGTCATTCAGTCTGACCGACGCGATGAGGCTTCTGAAAGCGCTGTTGTATCTGAACGACTCGTCAGCAGGAACGACCGCGGCAATATACAGGATGTCTCCGCTTCGCATCGGCGCCGTATAGATGGTCACGTTTTCCGTCTTATTGGTAACGGATGAACGTCCCGACAATGCTGTGGTGTATCCTTGCCGCCCCGCAACAGTGGTTCGCGAAAAGCCGCTCTGCTGACGCAGGTATGCGTTCGATTCGAGCAGGCCCTTTACGTATTCCTCGGTGGTTTGATCAAATGAACCGCCTCGGCCCTTGTAGATCCCGACCATTGCACCGTGCGTGATCCCCTGGTCACCGTAGGCGCCCTCGGGTGCAAAGGTGACCTCGCTCTGTCCGGCAAATTCACGCCAGTTGCTCGGAACGTTCATCCTGATCCATGAACCGCTTTGGTACACGCGAGTGGTGGCTGATGGATAAGGTACCGAAGCCGAATATCTCCCGCTCGCGGTCGGGTTTGTGCCCTCACCGCTTTTGATCTCCTTTTCGATCTCGGCCATAGATTTTGCCCGCGGCATTGCCCGTAGCCGTTCCTGCGTTCGTGAAAAATCCCGGGTAACTTTTATCGGATTCGAACTGACATTCAAGCGCGAAGCCTCATCGTTTATGAGCTTATAACGGTTGCCCGGATCGGGATGGCTGCTAAGCCATTCTGGCGCGCGGCTGCCGCCGCTTTCCTTCTGGATAGTCTGGAACATCCCGGCCAAGTCGCGAGGATCATAACCAGCGTTAGCCATGATCTGTGCCCCAAGGATGTCCGCCTGAGTCTCGTATTCACGGCTGTAACGCAGGAAACTTCCGGCGACGATCATCTGTCCGAGCTGTGCTCCGGTGCCGCCGCCTAAAATCGCACCGCCGAGAATCGCTCCGATTCCGAGGATCTGGTTCAGCGGATTATTAAGCTTTGTCTGTTGAGCGGTGGCATGGCGAAGAGCGACGTGGCTGATCTCGTGGGCCATTACGCCTGCCATCTCCCCTTCGTTCTTTGCCGCCTCGATCATGCCCCGATTGACGTACATCGGGCCGCCCGGCAATGCAAAGGCATTGATATCGCGGGCATTCACGACCTTGAACCTATAATCGAAATCCGGCTGTCGAAACTGCGGCGGGATCGACGCAACAAGACGATCGCCGACACGCGTTACATATGCCTCTGCTTGCTGATCGTTGAGAATGGGAAACTGCTGCTCGACCTGACGCGAAGCGTCGTTTCCGATCTTTACGTCGTCCTGTACCTTATATTTATTTTTCGGCATCTTGATCGCCGTTTGGGCGATGGCCGAAAAGGGCAAAACGACAACTGACCAGAGCACGGCTGCCGCCAGAATGCGATTTCGCGACAAAGACTTCCTCATGTGACCCTCCTGAAAATTCACTTACAATAGTATCAAATCCGGCCGAAACGCTGCCGGAACAAAGCGTCACTTTGATGAGAGTCTAATTGTTGGGGGTTTGCCTTAAAAGGGAGATCCCGTGCTGTCCGGGTTTGGTACAGCAATGGATAATCCTAATTGCTGCTTATATTTAGTTAGAAAAGGTTTGTAAACGCTGAGGTGCCCAGGTGCGCTTCAATTCACTATCGTTCTCGACATCGAGACGGCTAAGTTCTCTAGCAACTCTATCGATAAGCATAGCTGCCTCGATCGGTTCAAAACCGAAAGTTGACCTGCGTTCGACAAAGATCGCCACCGCAAGTTCACCTTCGAGGTCTTTGATGATGTCCATCCGGATCTCAGAAAAGTCGGGAACCGATCACACGGCCGGAGCGGTTTAAGGGTAATATCGATTGCCGATCTTTAATTAAAGCTATCGCTGACTTGTTACTAGGATGTTACAGAAATGTTAATTGTTCGGCCCGTATGCTTCTTTTCTAACACCGGTTAATTGTAATTTAACCTCTTTGGGAGAACATCGGACTTTGTACTTTGTATCTGCAAACTGAAAGTTCGGACCCAAAGTGTGTTGAGTTTTCAACTGCGGAGAATATTGAAATGACATTTAAGAAAACAGTTTATATGACGATGGTGATCGCGGTCGCGTTGACGGTTATCATCGGTGCGGGCTGCAGCGGCCAGAAAATGGGCGACGGCCAGAACACAACGACGACCTCTGGTTCGACGATCCAACTGCAAGGAAGCGGAGCGACGTTTCCGAAGCCGATCTACGAAAAGTGGGCGAGCGAATACGGTAAGTTGAACCCGAACGTAAAAATAGATTATCAAGGCAACGGTTCGGGAGCGGGACAAAAAGCGATCCTTGCCAAGACGTCCGATTTCGGCGCTTCCGACGATCCGATGAGTGATGATGATCTCAAGACGGCTAGCGGCGAGATACTTCACATTCCGACTGTACTCGGCGCGGTAGTTATTACCTATAATCTCGAAGGCGTAAAGGAGCCTCTCAAACTTTCGGCAAAGACGATCTCCGACATCTATCTCGGCAACATCAAGAAATGGAATGACGAAAAGATCAAGACCGAAAATCCAAACGTTACGTTTCCAGATGCCGATATCCTTCCGGTATATCGAGCGGATGCGAGCGGTACGTCGGCCGTATTTACGGATTTCCTTTCAAAGACCGTTCCTGAATGGAAGCAAAAGGTCGGGATGAACAAACAGCCAAGCTGGATAACGGGTGTCGGTGTCGGTGCAAAAGGAAACGATGGCGTCATGGGCCAGGTCAAGCAAACACCAAATTCAATAGGATACGTCGAACTCACGTTCGCAAAAGCAAACAATCTGCCGACGGCTGAGATCAAGAACAAGGCCGGCAAATTTGTTTCAGCTTCGCTTGATAGCGTTTCCGCCGCTGCAGCCGGATCTGTTGCAGCAATGCCGGCAGACCTTCGCACACAGATCACAGATGCCGACGGGGAGGCGTCATATCCGATCTCAAGCTACACCTATATACTTGTTTATAAGGACCAGCCGGATGCGGTTAAGGGAAAGACACTTGTCGATTTTCTCTGGTGGGCGACACACGAAGGTGAAAAGTTCGGCAAGGAATTGCATTACGCCCCGCTTCCCGCTGACGTTGTAAAGAAGGTCGAGGGCAAGATCGCATCGATCACGAACGGAGGCAAGCCCCTGAGACCATAGTAGGGGCAGTTAACGGTCTTGGCACAGTCGGGCGCCATCGGCGACAAGCTATTTAAGTCCATCTTGTTTGCTGCATCGGCGAGCATCTTGCTTATTGTCGCGGCGATCATCTATATGATGGTCGAAAATTCGATGCCGACGCTTTCGCGCTTCGGCATCGGGTTTTTGGCTGGGCAAGAGTGGAAACCGGCTCAGGAATCTTTTGGCGCGTTGCCGTTCATTTACGGTACCGTCGTTTCGTCGCTGATAGCGGTGCTCCTTGCGGTTCCTATTTCGATCGGCGTCGCTGTTTTCCTGGTCGAACAAGCTCCGAAGAGCGTCGCCAGGCCGATCGCCTTTATGGTCGAATTATTGGCGGCGATCCCATCGGTGGTTTATGGTCTGTGGGGCATATTCGTTCTGGCACCGTTCATTCGCGAGTACATGGGACCGTTCCTGCAGTCAACTCTGGGCTTTCTCCCGTTATTTCAAGGAAGATTAACGGGCATCGGGATGCTTACTGGCGGGATAATCCTTGCCATCATGATCACCCCGATCGTAACTGCCGTCGTGCGGGACGTACTTGAAGCAGTTCCTGTAACTCAGCGGGAGGCCGCACTTGCTCTTGGCGCCACAAAGTGGGAGACGACAACTATCGTGCTCGGTAATGCCGCGTCGGGAATCGCGGGTTCGGTCGTGCTCGGCCTCGGAAGAGCGATCGGCGAGACAATGGCTGTTACGATGGTGATCGGAAATTCACCGCAAATTTCGGCGTCTTTGTTCGAACCGGCGAACACGATCGCATCGCTTCTTGCGGCAAATTTCGCGGAGGCTACCGACAAGCTCTATTTGAGTGCTTTGATCGAGATCGGCCTGGTGCTATTCCTCGTGACATTTGTGGTAAATGCCCTCGCGAAACTCCTGATCATGAGCGTTGCGAGCGGACCGGATAGGGCAAAACACACTTAATATCGATGGCGTCGACAGGAACATCACTCCATAACCGCAGAAAGTTGGTCAACACAATCATGGCCGGCCTTTCCTCGGTGTGTGCGCTGTTGGTTACGTCCCTGCTTTTGCTGATAATTGGGTATATTGCGGTTCGCGGCCTGTCGTCGCTTAGCATCCAGTTTCTTATCGATACTCCGAAACCGGTTGGCGAGGGCGGCGGCATCGGCAACGCGATCGTCGGCTCAGTGATTATGACCCTCATCGCATCCGTGATCGGGCTGCCTGTTGGCATAGCCGCGGGCGTTTATCTTTCAGAATACGGAAGGAACTGGTACGGAAATATTGTTCGATTCGTCGCCGACACGCTGATCGGTATTCCGTCTATCATCGTCGGGATCTTCATTTATACCGCGGTGGTCCTGCCGATGGGGCGGCAGTCCGGCCTTGCCGGTTCGCTCGCATTGGCGGTGATCATCATACCGATCGTCGCGCGTACGACGGAGGAGATGATACGGCTCGTTCCAAACTCGATGCGTGAAGGAGCACTGGCTTTGGGCGCACCGCAGTGGCGGGTTTCTTGGAATATCGTGCTGCCCGCCGCCGCATCGGGTATTGCGACCGGAGCAATGCTTGCAATAGCCCGAGTGACGGGTGAAACCGCACCACTGCTCTTCACCGCACTGAACAGCAGGTTTTACAATTACTATCTCGATCAGCCGATGTCGTCGCTGACCGTTCAGATCTTTAATTATGCGACCGGTCCGTTCGAGGTCGAACATGCAATGGCTTGGGCGGCGACGCTTGTGCTGGTCGCGACAATTTTGGTGATAAATATTCTCGTTCGAACCTTAACAAGGAAGCGGTATTAGACAGCATTACGCAATAATGCAAAACAAGATCAGCATATCAAATTTGAATTTTTTCTACGGAAAGGCGCAGGCTCTGTACGACATCTCGCTTGATATCCCGGAGAAACAAGTCGTCGCGTTCATCGGGCCGTCAGGCTGCGGAAAATCAACGTTCCTGCGAACTTTGAACCGGATGAACGACACGATCCCGATTGCTCGTGCCGATGGAACCGTAACAATTGACGGTGAGAATATTTATGCGCCGGGTACCGACGTTGTGGCACTCCGAAGAAAGGTCGGAATGGTCTTTCAGAAATCGAATCCGTTCCCAAAATCGATCTTCGAGAATGTCGCATACGGCATCCGTATCAATGGTATTCACAGCAGCAAGTCGGACATGAACAATCGAGTTGAAAAGGCTCTTCATGATGCGGCTTTATGGGACGAGGTCAAAGATCGGCTGAATAGTTCGGCGTTTGGGCTTTCCGGCGGCCAACAGCAGCGGCTTTGCATCGCCAGGGCGTTAGCGGTCGAGCCCGAAGTGATCTTAATGGACGAGCCTGCATCTGCGCTCGACCCGATCGCTACGCAAAAGATCGAGGAGCTCGTTGTCGAGTTAAAACGTGACTACACGATCGTCATCGTCACTCACAATATGCAGCAGGCATCACGGGTGTCGGATAAAACCGCATTCTTTATGCTCGGGAAGTTGATCGAATACGGCCCGACATACAAGATGTTTCAAAACCCGGATGAAAAACTGACGGAAGACTATATTACGGGACGCTTTGGTTAATTAGGCAAAACGTAACACTGGTTACGTGTTATTTTATTTCACATGGATCATCGGATCATAGACGAACAACTTGACGTCCTGCGGGACAAGATCCTGCTTCTTGGCGGAGCGACAGAAGCTGCTGTTCAGCGCGCGATGAAATCGCTGGTCGAGCGCGACAATGAACTCGCCAAGCAAGTGCTTGAAGAAGACAAGATCATTGACCAGATGGAGCTTGAGATAGACCGGCTAAGCATAGACATACTTGCTCTTCAGCATCCGGCGGCACACGATCTGAGATTTGTGATCTCAGTCGCGAAGATCACGCCGATCCTCGAACGCATAGCCGACCATGCCGGCAGTATCGCGGAAGCCGCACTCACGATCAACACCGAACCGCTCGTAAAAAACTACGTCGATTTTCCGTTAATGGCTCAGATCGCGGCGGAAATGCTCCGGACGGCGCTCGATGCTTTTACGAATGAGGATGCTCAAATATCCCGCGAAGTGATAAAACGCGACAAGGAGATCGATGCGGCATATAAACGCGTGTTCAATAAACTTCTGGACATGATGATCGAGGATCCGTCGGCCACGACCGGCGCGGCTCACCTCCTCTTCGTCGCAAAACATCTCGAACGCATCGGCGACTATGTAAAGGACATTTGCGAGCTCAACGTTTATCTTCGCGAGGCTGCGTTCATTAAACACAGCAGGGAGATATGAACTTGCGATAAGTTCGGCTGATCAGAGTTAAAATGATTTGCGAGGCTCGTCTTGTGGACAAGACGGGCCTTTCCACTTTATCCTAAAGCCGTTCCGTTCAATCACATTGGAGACTGATCAAAATGGCTTTTAGCTTTCTTCCGCGAGAGGACCAATATTTCTCCCTATTTACTCAGATGGCCGGGAAGATCGAAGAAGCCGGCGGCATCCTCGTCGAAATGCTCGAATCCGGCGGCGACGATCATAGTTCTTTCACTAAACGGATAAAAGACGTCGAACACGGCTGCGATCAACTTACGCACGAGATAACGACCAAACTGAACAAGTCGTTCATTACGCCCTTTGACCGCGAAGACATTTACACGCTCTCAGTTGCTCTAGACGATATCTGCGACTACATCGACGCCGGAGCCCGCGCGATCGTGATGTACGACATTCGCGAATTCAATGAAGATTCGCGTCAGCTCTCGCGCATAATTCGCGATCAGGGATCGGCGATCCGCAAGGCCGTTTCGATGTTGAGCAAACCGAACGGGATCAACGAACACTTTGTCGAGATCCACCGTCTCGAAAATGTGGCGGACGACGTGTACTTTCGCTCGATCGGTAAGCTCTTTAAGGAAACGTCGGATCCGATGGCGGTCATTAAGTACAAGGAACTTTACGAGATCCTCGAAGCCGCGACCGACCGCGCAGAAAGCGTCGCGAACATCATCGAAAGCATAGTTCTCAAACATAACTGACAATGGATAACTGATAATGGAAAGTCGGTTTCGCTCCGCGTTTCCAATTGTCCATTTTCAATTGTCCATTCTCAATTTATTATGGACGGACAAACCGCCGCATTCAGCCTAGTTGCACTCATCATCCTTGTCGCGTTGATCTTTGACTACGTCAATGGATTTCACGACGCCGCAAATTCGATAGCAACCGTTGTTGCAACACGCGTACTGTCTCCCGGCGTTGCGGTCGCGTGGGCGGCATTTTTCAATTTCGTTGCGTTTCTGGTTTTCGGGACGGCGGTGGCAAAGACCATAGGCGGCGACATGGTCGATATTGCAAAGATCCCCGGAAACGATCAGCTCTTCGTACTACTTGCGGCCGTCCTCGGCGCGACCATTTGGAATCTAATTACCTGGTGGCTCGGCTTGCCGACATCGAGTTCGCACGCGCTCGTCGGCGCTTACGCTGGCTCGGCGATGTGTTCCTATATTTGGCACTTTGGATTTACCGGCGTCGAGACCGTTCTGAAAGCCGCCGGATGGATAAAGACACTCACATTTATTGTTCTTTCGCCGCTAATCGGAATGACCCTCGGATTTATCCTGATGGTCGCGGTCTATTGGATCTTTCACCGTGTATCGGTCAACAAGGTCGATAAGGTATTCCGTGTCGGGCAGTTATTCTCGGCAGGTGCATATTCGCTGGGGCACGGCGGCAACGATGCTCAAAAAACGATGGGCGTGATAACGATTGCGCTCGTCGCCGGCGGCTATCTCCAGATGCTGCCCAACGGCAAACTTCCAGAAGTTCCGCTTTGGGTCGTGCTTGCCGCACACGCTGCTATCGGATTGGGAACATTGTCAGGCGGCTGGCGTATCGTGAAAACGATGGGCACAAAGATCGTGAAATTACAGCCGGTTGGCGGATTCTGTGCAGAGACCGCCGGTGCGATCACGCTCTTTGGCGCGACCGCGGCTGGCATCCCAGTTTCGACAACACACACCATTACCGGTTCTATTGTGGGCGTCGGCTCCGCTAAGCGCGCGTCCGCCGTCAAGTGGGGAGTCGCCGGCCGCATTATCTGGGCGTGGGTGCTCACAATACCTATGGCCGCCATCAT